>NZ_FSRG01000004.1:300000-600000 GCF_900129975.1 Halodesulfovibrio marinisediminis DSM 17456 | reverse complement strand
TACTACTTGTCCCTCTTGATTACGATGCAGTTCCATTCGCCCAAATGTATATCCTGTCTTAGTTATGAATTGTTCCTGCTGAAACTTCAGTGCAGTGGATGGCGTGATATCTTTAACGTCATCTGCACCACGTTGCGCAATCGCACCACCTCGTTCAATTGCAGAATGTTTTGCGGATTGTCCAAAGACATCGTTACGTAAATACTCTTCTGTCGACATAGACTGATTCCGAGAACTATTTCTCGGAACATTGTTGATATGATCTGTCACAGACTTCATCACATCACGTCGTAACCATTCTTCTGTGCTCATCGCTGATACCTTACGCATATAACTTCTCCTCATGATTGATACAGAGAAGACATATCTAGTCACCGCAGGATTCTTTCTAAACGGGGTTCTAACTATACGTACCACTGATTTAAAGCGTACACATCATCTGTTGACAGCATCTCTGTAAACTTCCCATATTTTTTAGTTGTGTCTCTTTAGGAGAAGCTCACGCAATCCTAAATATAAGAGGTTGGACAAACTCGTTAATCTCAGTCGCTGGGCACAAAAAAAGTCCTCACAGTTTTCACTGTAAGGGCTTAATATCATGGCGGAGAGGGAGGAAGACCCATTGGGGCAGCCGTTTCATCCGAAAACAACAATCGCTAACCCATTGTTTTTTACAAAAGGAATCACTCAAAAAAACTAACGTTTTGTTACAAGTTATTTTTGGCAATGTACCCATAACCGACCAAAAGCAATGGGAAATTCTTGATTGGGTGATCACCCTCAAGATTCTTGTAAAAGCTCTACATATTTTGAACCTCTTAAAATGCCAGCATGAGAAACAGGGCAGCCTATACAAATTCACATTGTCTACCTTGCAGATTCTTTTTTTACAGAGTGTTGCGATTCAAAAACGACCCATCTCATCGTTTTCATTATATAAATACTTCAACCCCTCTTTTATCTTACAAAATAGATTGTGCGATCATATACTAATTTTTTTTGCACTCTTTTATAAGCGGCTTGTGGTGCTATTCCCTGTGATTGTGCAATGAGGGGTGTTGTACTGCTGATGAATTTGATGATGGTTGTTTGTTCAACCTCTTTTTTTTTATTTTTTTAGCATGTTATTTACCTTATTAAGGGTCCCTGTAACGATTTTAGGTGGCGCTATATTCCTATTTTCGTTTGTGCAGAAAGCCGTTGGGCTGTCTGCTGTCATTCTTTATCTAAAAAGCAGGTTTAACATGGAATTTTTTTCTCAGTTGCAGATGTTTGTTAGTGACCTCAGTGGCTTTGTTTGGGGTGCGCCCATGCTTATTATGCTTATCGGCACAGGGGTGTTCCTTACGCTTAGTCTGCGAGGTATCCAATTTACCAAGCTTATTTATTCCCTCTGGTTGGCGTTGGTAAAGCGTAAAGAAGAGGGAGCGGAAGGCGATATCAGCAACTTCCAGGCTCTCATGACAGCACTTTCCGCCACTGTTGGTACCGGTAACGTGGCCGGTGTTGCTACCGCTCTGGCCATTGGCGGCCCCGGCGCCATGTTCTGGATGTGGGTATCCGGTCTGCTGGGCATGGCTACCAAATATGGCGAAGCCGTGCTGGCTGTTAAATACCGTGTAGTAGATGCCAATGGTGAAATGAACGGTGGCCCAATGTATTACATCAGCAACGGATTGAATAAATGGTGGCTTGGGGCTGCATTCGCCGTTTTTGCTTCCATCGCTGCTCTGGGTACCGGTAGTATGGTGCAATCCAACTCTGTAGCCGATGTACTACAAACCTCTTTTGGGGTTCCGGAATGGATTACCGGTGCTGTTCTGCTTATTAGCTGTGCAGTGGTGCTTATTGGCGGCATTAAGAGCATCGGCCGTGTTACCGGCGTACTCGTTCCTATCATGATTTTATTTTACATTGCCGGTGCGCTGCTCATCGTGTTTATGAATCTAGATCAGGTGCCTGGTGCATTCGCACTGGTATTTGAGAAGGCGTTTAATCCTACGGCTGCAACAGGCGGCTTTGCCGGTGCCAGTGTTATGCTTGCCGTGCGCATGGGAGTGGCTCGTGGTGTTTTCTCTAACGAGTCTGGTCTTGGTAGCTCTCCAATCGCAGCTGCTGCTGCACAAACAAGCCACCCCGTTGGGCAGGCGTTAGTTTCAATGACACAGACCTTCATCGACACATTGATCGTCTGTACGCTTAATGGCCTGGTAATAATTATTGCAGGTGGGTGGTCCAGCGGTGCTACTGGTGCAGGTATGACCGCTATGTCCTTTAAGTCCTTGCTGGTGGGCGGCGATTATATTGTGTCCATTGGGCTGGCGCTATTTGCATACTCCACCATTCTCGGCTGGTGTTACTATGGTGAAAAATCCATTGAATTTTTGTTTGGCGAACGTGCTGTTCTACCATACCGCTTGGTATATATTGCCTGTATCGGTGTTGGTGCTGTGATGGAATTGAATTTCCTGTGGCTGCTTTGTGATTTGTTTAACGGTTTGATGGCGTTCCCAAACCTCATTGGTCTGCTTTTATTGTCTCCCGTGATTGTTAAAGAAACTAAAAATTATTTTGCCGATAAGACTCGTGAATCTGCGAGAAGTGCTGCTGTAACAGAACCTGCCCGTTAGTATTACGTGTGTTGGTGCTAGTACTCGGCAGTCCTTTGGTGCTCATTCCCTAATTTATAGGGTTACACACCAGACTTCATAACAAATACGTCCGGTAGCCTGAAATTGCTGCCGGACGTATTTTGATTTCCAGTTATAGTTCGTGGCATCTGGAATCCCATGTGCGCGACAACTGTCATTTACCTTAATGCCTTGCAATAATCTGAGTCTCAGCAAATCGTGAGTTCTTCATAAATTTTTCCTAGCTGTGTTGTGCCAGAAAACTCTATTTTTGACTTGTATCTTTTTAAAGGAAGCTTACGGTTAATCTCAGTCATTGGACACAAAAAAGCCCTCACAGCTTTCACTGTAAGGGCTTTAATTACATGGCGGAGAGGGAGGGATTCGAACCCCCGGAAGGCGCAAACCTTCAACGGTTTTCAAGACCGCCGCGTTCAACCGAGCTCTGCCACCTCTCCGTATTCTGTTGTAAGACTCTCTGCGAAGCAGAGGTGGTCTGTATAGAGAATTCCGTTTCAAAGCGCAAGCACTTATCGCATTTTTTTTAATTTTTTATCCTGACACTAACTTGAAACAGACTTTGAAGATTCTAGAAGCCCAAACAAAACACGCAATAAGTTATCAGGATTAATAGGCTTTCCAACATATTCATTCATTCCGGCTGCAAGAAAAGCTTCCCTGTCACCTTTTAACGCATGTGCTGTCATAGCCACTACAGGCACATCTGATCGAACTTTGAGCGAAGTTGATTCTCGAATTCTTCGTGTGGCTTCAAGACCGTCCATCTGTGGCATGGCTATATCCATCAGCACCAAATCATAAGCCTCTTCTTTCATCGCTTCCAACGCTTCAACACCATTGGTAGCCAGTTCGACTTCAAACCCTTGCTTTCTCAAAAAGATATCCATGTACTTTAGATTTACTACATTATCATCAACTACAAGAACTTTCTTTGAACTACCAAGCACAGGCTTTGCCATGGCAGTCTCACGCGTTGCTACCTCTCCACGCTCATTTAACTTTCCAAGCTGGAATGAAAGTACGAAAAAGAACTCTGCACCTTCACCGGGAACACTGGATACCTCCAAGGTTCCTCCCATTAGTTCGACTAGCTTCCGACAAATGGCCAAACCAAGCCCTGTTCCCTGATATTGACGGGATACAGAACTATCAGACTGAACAAAACGCTCAAATATAGCTTCCTGATGCTCTTTAAGAATACCTATTCCGCTATCCTTTACAGAGAAGCGTAACTGTGCACAGTCTCCTTTTAGTTCCACCAATTCGACAGCCAACCGGACTGAACCACCATCGGTAAACTTCAATGCGTTATCAAGCAAGTTAACGATAACCTGTCGAATGCGGGGAAAGTCGCCGACAAGCACATCCGGAACATCATCAGGAACAGTAAAGGTAAGCCCCAGACAACGCTCCTCAGCACGATGGAAGAACATTGTACGCAACGCTGAAAGACGCTTTCGTAATCTGAACGCCTGATTGTCAATTTCCAACACTCCAGCTTCAATCTTTGAGAAATCTAAAATTTGATTAATTAAAACAAGCAAAGATTCTGCTGAATTTTCTACCGCCTCAAGATATTCCCGTTGCTCTGCATCAAGCTCAGTATCCAATGCGAGATCTAACATACCAAGTAAGCCGTTCATTGGAGTTCGAATCTCATGGCTCATGGTTGTAAGAAACTCACTCTTTGCTTTGTCTGCAGCCTCTGCAGCATCTTTGGCAGCCTTTAATTCACGCGTCATTTCAAACTCGTGCGAGATTTCATTCGTATATTTTAATAGTAACGAATCACCCTTTTCGGACTGAAACGGAATATGCTGAACAGTACGATACTCTCCACCTGAGTAGCCTTCATTATCTATAGGGAGGTCTCCCTCCATAGGATGAGCCTGCTGTGTATGCTGCTCGTAATCACGATCAAGCAAACAATAGCTGCGCCCTGTCACAACCTGCGACGTCTCCGTCGAAATGCTGGTCGAAAACAACACGTCTCCATCCGAATTATAGATCGTTGTATCAGCAGGAATTGCACGCAACACATCCTTAAGCAGCGAAGCTTCTCGCTTTGCTGCCGATGCTTCTAACTCAAGCTGTGCTGCATACGCTTCCAGCTCAACTATTTTTTCTATCGCTGTAGTGAAATCAACCGGTTCAGACACACAACAGTTTTTCCCTGTTCTAGCACTCAGCAACGAACCGTATTCTCTAACTTCTTTATTCATATGCGCTCCCGCTTCTTGCACATATACACGAAATCACACTCTCCAGTATCACAGCTTCAGAAAAAAATCTTCTTATTATACGACATTTACCGATAAAATTTATTTTAATGTAAGTTTTATCGACTAACTAGGCTCAACTCCAAAACGTTCTTTCAACCAGCTGTTTCATAAACTAAATATTTTTTGCACAAAGCCAAAAACACTACTAACCCACTCCATTTATACACCTAACCACTTTATTTTTATTTAAAAAAAATCTTGTTTGGACTTTCAAACAGTCAGGTTTCCGTAGTTTTTTTAGTACCAAAAACTTTATTTTTATGTTTTAGAAACACAGTTAATGGATACGCCGCATCCGCTTAATGTGTACGTTTCAGAAGGGTTAGTTACCGCTCGTGAAATATTTCACCTTGACGCAATTGCCCCTAAGAAGTAGACACAGGGGTGTGGTAATGTGGGCTTTTTTTCAATATTTTAAACCAGCTATGAGGCGAAGGGTTATGGAGGAGAGGCTTTTACATCCTGCCGACGGGAACAGTACGTCACGCCAATTTGGCGGCGCGGCCCCGTTCTTCGTAGGTCTGGTAGTGGCACTCATCTTTGGTTGGTGGGCTTTCCCTGGACTGCTTTTCTCAGAACAGGAACAACCTATTAATTTCAGCCATAAGGTGCATATTCAAGACGCAGAAATGGAATGTTCTGCGTGCCATTATTTCCGTGAAGACGGCACTTTTGCCGGCCTTCCAACAACTGAGAGCTGTGCTGAATGTCACAGCGACGAACCACTCGGGGAAGATCCGGAAGAAGCACGCTTCATCAAGGAGTATGTGGAAACCGGTAAAGAAGTTAAGTGGCGTGTTTACCAGGCACAGCCAGACAACGTCTTCTTCAGTCATGCAGCTCATTCTATGGAATCATGTAACGCATGTCATGAATTCACAGAAACTGAGCTCTGTTCCCAGTGTCACATTGATGTGGCAAACATGGACAAGGCCCCGACTTACTATGAAAACAAGCTGACCAAGTACAGCAAGCAGACCATGAAGATGTGGGAATGTGAACGCTGCCATGCTCACCCAGAGCACTATGGCGTTACCCGTTCCAGCAACGCATGCTTCGTCTGCCATAAGTAAAAGGGGAGTATGCAATGGCAGTAGATAGACGAGGATTCCTTAAGTTTGTTGCAGGCGCCACCACTGGTGTTCTGGCTACTCCCGTACCTTGGAAACTCCTTGATGACGCGAGTATCTGGACTCAGAACTGGTCCTGGATTCCACGAAACGTAGACGGTGAAAACTCCTACGTTTCAACAATCAGTAAATTATGTCCTTCCGCTGCGGGCATGAAAATCCGTCTGGTTGGAGACCGTCCTGTACGTGCTCTTCCAGATGATAACCACCCTCTTTCCATGGGTGGCATCACAGCCCTCGCTGCAGCAGAAGTTCAGCTTATGTACTCTCCTTCCCGTGTAAAGCGTCCACTTAAGCGTTCCGGTGACGGTGCTTATGTTGCGATTTCCTGGGAAGAAGCAGAAAAAATGCTCAAAGAAAACCTCAGAAGAGCAGGTTCCAAGGTTGCATATGTATCCGGTGACGAAACCGGTACAATCAACGAACTTCTCTCCGGTATGGCGAAAGAAAGTGGTTCCGAAGAGTTCTACGTTATGCCTTCCGAGGTTCAGCCAGCAACACGTGCATTTGCCAGCATGAATGGCAAAGGCCAGCTTGGCTACGACATCGAAAACAGCGACTACGTTTTCGCTATCGGTGCTAACATTCTTGAGTCCTGGGGCACCGTGCTTCGCAACCGCGCTGCATACAAAAAGTCCCACCCTGCTGGAGAGAAACCAACCGTAAAGTTCGTTTACGCAGGCCCTGTGCAGAACAACACTGCAGCAGGCGTTGACGAATGGTTACCAGCAAAATCCGGTACAGAAGCAGTCTTTGCAATGGGCATTGCAAACCTGCTCATCAAATCCGGCGCTACAGTTGGTGCACCTGACTTTGAAGAGTTCAAAGCGCTTGCCGCTCAGTACACTCCGCAGAAAGTTGCATCACTCACAGGCGTTGCTCCTGCAAAGCTTAAAGCTATTGCAACAGAGCTTTCAAAAGCTCAGCGTCCAGTTGTTCTTACCGGTTCTGAATTCGGTCAGGGCACAGGCGTTGCAACTGTTCTCGCTGGCACCGCGGTTAACATGCTGCTCGGTAGCTTTGGTCGCGAAGGCGGCGTAAAAGCTCTTCCTTTAGTACCGAAAGTTATTGCTTCCGGTATGGATCGTAACGAAATTGCTGAAAAAGACCTCGTGGCATACCTTTCCCGCATCAGTGCTGGTAAAGTTGGTACCCCGCGTGCAATGGTCTTCTACGAAGCAAACCCTGTTTACGGTCTGCCTCAGCCTGCAGCTATGGCTAAAGTTATGGACAAGGTTCCATTCAAAGTGGCTTTCACCAGCTTCCTTGATGAAACTGCGAAAGCTTGTGACCTTGTTCTGCCTACCCCACTCGGTCTTGAACGTTTTGATGACGTGGAAACTCCATACGGCATCAATCAGGCATTCTACGGTCTTGCCCGTCCAGTTGCGCCATGCGCGATCGATGGCAAACCTGCTGCTGACGTTCTTCTGAGTGTTGCTGGCAAGCTCAACATGGACCTTGGCTTTGCTACTTTTGAAGAAATTCTTCAGGCAAAAGCAGAAGCTGCAGGTGCTGATTGGGATAGCCTGATGGAAGGCGAATTCTTCACTAGCGATGCTGTTGTAGAGCAGTCCGATCTGCGCCTCGCCGCAGACGTTATCGGTAAAGCACTTGCTGCTGCACCGAAAGCTGCAAAACTGAGCATCGCCCCTGTGCAGAAGCTTAACATCGGTACCCCTAACACTGCTATTCCACCATACAACAACAAAACAATTCGTCGCTGGGAACTCCAGAAAAACGAAATGTACGTTGCTATGAACGGTGCAACAGCACGCGAGCTTGGCGTAGTAAAACACGACCGTATTAAGCTCAGCAATAACAGTGGCAGCATCCAGGCCCGTGTGAACATTTTTGAAGGCGTTATGCCAAACACCATCGCAGTGCTGATGGGCTTTGGTCACACCGCATTTGATGAGTTCAGCAAAGGCAAAGGCGAAAACGTCATGGAGCTGCTGACTGTTGGTTATGAAGCCGGCACAGGACAGTCTGTCTGGAACGTTGCTGGTGTAAACGTCAGCAAGGCATAAGGGACGAGCGTCATGCAAACTAAAGAATTCACTATCAAATGGGGCATGGCAATTGACCTCGACAAGTGTACCGGTTGTGGTGCCTGCATGGTTGCATGTCAGGCTGAAAACAACCTCGCACCAGTTGTCGATGCTTCCAATAAAATCAAAGTAATGAACTGGATCACAGTCTACGAACTGTCCAACGGTAAACCTTACCCTGAACACGACGTAGCCTACCTGCCTCGCCCTTGCCAGCAGTGTGGTCACCCACCTTGCGTTTCTGTTTGTCCGGTTATCGCGACTGACAAAAACGAAGAGGGCGGTATCGTTAGCCAGGTAACTCCTCGTTGCATCGGCTGTCGTTACTGTATGGCAGCTTGCCCTTACCACGCACGCTACTTCAACTGGAGCGATCCGGTATGGCCTGGTGGACTTGAGAAAGCTCTTACTCCAGACGTATCTGTGCGTCCTCGTGGTGTTGTTGAAAAATGTACTTTCTGTCACCACCGCTGGATGGCTGCAAAAGATAAAGCAATCGTTGAAGGTCGTGATCCTATGGATCTGGCTGAAGGCGAATACGTTACTTCCTGTACCGAGGCTTGTCCTAACGGTGCTATCACCTTCGGTGACCTTAACAACGAAGAACATGAAGTAGCTAAACTTGCTAGCTCCAAATACGCTCACAGATTGCTCGAACGTCTCGGTGCCGATACACAGGTGTACTACATTAGCCGCCGTGAATGGGTACTGCGTCAGCTCGATAACTATCTGGAAGACGAAAAGGTTAAGGGGTAACAGTCATGGGAAAGAACTACTCTCTTCCTGCAGATCATGAACTCTTCCCAGAAGGCACTAATCGCTGCTCTCTGACGAAGTTTTCTATCTGGATGGGACTTGTCGGTGCTGTAGCTCTTTGGGGTCTTTACGCTGCATTCCGAGTGCTTGCTGAAGGCCTTGCCGTTACAGCCCTTGATGACTACTTCGGCTTTGGTCTCTGGATTACCTTTGACCTTGCTGTTATTGCTCTCGGTGCTGGTGCGTTCTTCACCGGTCTGCTCAGATACATTCTGAACATCGACCCGCTGAAAAACATCATCAACCTCACCGTTATTATCGGCTTTATTTGCTACTCCGGTGCTATGCTCATTCTCGTGCTCGACGTTGGTCAGCCGATTCGTGCATGGTTCGGTTACTGGCATGCGAACGTACACTCCATGCTTACAGAAGTTATCTTCTGTATTACCTGTTACCTGATTGTTCTGATCATCGAATACATTCCGCTGATCCTTGAACAAAAGCAGCTTAACAGAATTCCAGTACTGCATCACCTCGCGCACAACCTGCACGTTTGGATGCCACTGTTTGCTGGTATTGGTGCGTTCCTTTCCACTTTCCACCAGGGTTCTCTCGGTGGTATGTATGGCGTTCTCTTTGGTCGCCCTTACGTACTCCGTGATGGTTTCTTCATCTGGCCTTGGACATTCTTCCTCTTCGTTATTTCCGCAGTTGGTTCCGGTCCGGTATTCACCGTACTTATCGCAACCATCATGGAAAAAATGACTGGCAAGAAACTGGTTAGCTGGGAAATCAAAAAACTCATGGGTAAAATTGCTGGTGCAATGCTGCTCGTATACCTCGTATTCAAGTTTGCAGACACCTACGCATGGGCAGTCGACGTACTGCCACGTTCCGGTCTCACCTTTGACCAGAACTTCTACCAGACAATCTACGGCAAGTGGCTCCTGTGGTCAGAGCTGTTCCTTTGTGGCGTAATTCCGTGTATCATTTTGCTTTCACCGAAACTGCGCGACAATCCGGCTCTGTTCTACTCTGCAGCTCTGCTCGATTGTATCGGCATTACCATCAACCGTTACGTATTTACGGTTCAGGCTCTTGCTATGCCAGTAATGCCTTTCGACACCTGGGAAACATACGCTCCAAACTGGGCAGAATGGGGTGCAAGTGCACTCGTTATTGCCTATGGCGCTATCGTTCTCAGCTTGTCATACCGTTACCTGCCGGTATTCCCGCAGGAACGTGCTTTGAATGCGACTAAGTCCAGCTAGGGCTTAGTTTCAGATAGGTAAGCTTAAAGTCAGTTGAGCCCCGGCCGGTCCCCACCCGCGCCGGGGTTCTTCGTTTTTATACGGTTAGATATGGGAATATCCTCTTCTTCTTTTTTGCCTCCGGCGGCCAAAGAAAGCGCTCCACACTGTTTAGAATGAACAAAAAACTCTTTCGCAAGGCACATAGGAATGATGCATCACCCAAAAAAATAATAAGCAAGAGTAAAGAGAATTAGCGATGCAGCACGAACACTTTGGTTGCAAGCGATAAGCGACAGTGCAAGGCGCGGCGGAAATATGCCCATGTACACAGCAAGCTGATGTCGAACTGCACGCATCGGCGAAGATAAGATATTGCCAGCAAGCAAAGCTAACACAATATCTTTGGTTTGAATGGTCCCTTCTGTCAGCAGTGCTCCAGCGGCTGCCATAGAGGCTGCAATTTCAGCTGCCAGACTGAGAATAAGTACACCCGCTGCTTCCGGACTAATGAAAGGTAGCAGCCCGTTACTTCCTCCAATAATATCGTTTAATGCAGCAAATGCTCCAGAACGGTTAAGTAGAAATACGATGGTGTACACAGGAATTGTAACAAGCAACACCCGCTTAATTCTACGTATAAATCGTGAGGAAACTCGCTGAATCAGCTCTTTCACACTGTTGGAAGCATTGTCATCCAGCTCACAGGTTATACAGCCTTCCGGTGCCGGTGGAAGCATTATCCGCCCAGCGAATACAGTACCTACAGTACGAAACAATGCCGCCGATACAATTATTCCAACATACCAAAATGCTGCCTTACCTAAAAAAGGCACTGCAAGAAAAAAGAGTGATGGCAGATGCATAAAAAGCACCGGTGCGCTGTTCAGCAAGTTAGAAAAATACAGTTCCTTTCTAATTATTTTTCCCTGCTCATATTGCTCAGCTAAATATGTATTCGCCGTAATGCTTGAAAAAAAAGCCATGGTGAATGCTGCGCCGGACACATCCTGCAAATGCCCCATTCGTACGAGCGGTGACGAGATGCGAGCGAGAAAGCGCCCCCAATGTAATACTTCAATAATATTGCCGATAGCCAATCCAAATGAAATTGAGAGAACAAGCCTCATCAGCGGACAAAATAGTCCGCTCCAGAGGATCTCAAAGTCCATAAAAGAATAGAGTTCTGCATACATACTGAACTCTTACCACACTTTGCTTCAATAACAAATTTCCCCGTATCTAAACTTATTGCTACCGAGGCAACTGTCTTGTTCGCCTTCTTTGGATTACGTAATAAAAAAGGCTGTCACAAACATACTGTGACAGCCTTTTCTGTTTCAGAAAAGAAGTGAAACTTAAGCCGCAAATATATTCAACTACAGCCTTCTTCCACATATATAATTTTGAGAGAACCTAAAAAGTCTTGCTTCACCAGTGGGAACTGGGTCTCAAGAAACGAAAGATCTTAGAAGCAACAGGGGAGAAACAAACTCACTACCCATGAACCTCCATTAAGATATTACGCGGCTTCATGCCCTTCATCAGGAGGTAAATCAGGCTTCCCAGCTTCAGCACGTGCAAGATCGTCGCAGCGTTCGTTTTCAGGATGCCCATTATGTCCACGTACCCAGTGGAGAGTTACATCATGTTTTTCAAGATACGGAAGCAGACGCACCCAAAGATCTTTGTTTTTCACTGGTTTCTTGGAAGCATTCTTCCAACCATTCTTCTGCCAATTGACCAGCCATTTCTTCTCTACAGCGTTACGCACGTACTGAGAGTCTGTATAGAGTTCGACCTTACATGGCTCTTTGAGTGCTGCGAGACCTTCAATAACTGCCAGAATTTCCATTCTGTTGTTTGTGGTCAGCGCAAAACCGCCTGAAAGCTCTTTTTCATACTCACCATATCGCAGGATGGTTGCCCAACCACCTGGGCCTGGATTGCCAAGACAAGAGCCATCTGTATAAAGAAAAATATGTTTCATTATAACCTTACTCGGATACTATATTAATTGAAGAAATGGATACGTTAACCGCAAGCGTTTCATGCATCATAAGTTAATGTATGCTCAGTTTGGAACATAAAAAAAGACGAACGGCTAGTTTTTTTCACCATGACAACGTCTTGTTCAAGGGCTTTTTACTTCATAGATAGATAAACACCATGAAAAAATATACACACGTTGTGACTTGTTCGGGCTATACTGAGTAAAAATTTGTGCAAATACTGAAAGTTTACAAACACGCAAACCTACACTCAAGACATCTAAATACTATGAAAAAAACTAAACCAAATGCTGCTGGAATCATTAAATGGTTGTTCATTATTTTGTGCACACTGATGCTTGCCGGTTTTCTATTTTTCAAACACTTGGGCACGTGGTCTGCGGATATATCACCAAAACTCGGTGTAACTAACGGACAATTTGCCGCCATGCCGGAAACACCCAATGCCGTTTCCAGCCAAACAGGTATAGAATCAAAACATGTCGAACCTCTTCCCATGACCGGCTCTGTAAAACAAACCAAGAATAAAATTTTGCAATGTCTACAAGAGCTGGGAAGCAACAAAATCGTGACCCAAAATGAAGATTATATCCATGCAGTCTTTGTCTCGCCAATCATGAAATACCATGATGATGTGGAATTCTTCATTGATACTACGACACAGAAGGTACAATTTCGGTCTACTTCACGCGTTGGGAAATATGACCTCGGAGCAAACAGAGCGCGGTATGATGCCTTTAAGAAGCTGTACCTAAGATAAATATACATTAAAATGAAAGCGGCAAGTCTTATGACCTGCCGCTTTTTTTCTTGTATGTCTTGGACGAGGTGACAACTATTTTCCACCCATGTCATCCCATAGCTTTTGAAGTGCTGTTGCTAATCCCAGTTGCCATTCATTCTTTTCAAAGTATGGTGTAAAATATTCATTTTGCAACTTATACATGTAGTCTGCCCCCAAAGCCTTCCGCAATAACGGCGGGAACTCTACAAGAACCTGACGGGTATAAGGATTCAGGCCAATGAACACTGTCTTGGTATCCAGCTTTTCTGGTAACACAACCGGAGTATTACGCACCTGTATGCGCAGTTTTAAACCGTAGTTTTCAAGCATTGCAGACGCATAATCGCGTAACGCTGACTTCTGTGCTGAAGTCAGTGTCTCTGTCTGATCATACACAGTGCCCCGAGAGCGAATCTCTTTATAGCTACTTTCTGTCTGATACCAGAACGCAGCGGACACTACTGCGAACACTGCGATCAGCAGCATTGCGCGCAAAAAGAATTCGCCAGAAGATTTGGCGCGGATTATCGGACCGCGTTTATTTCTAAAAAATCCCATCTGCTCTCCGGTTCTGCTGCGTCACTATTTGCTCCGCAGGCTGTTATCTATTCTCCACATTGAGCCATCTCTTTAATGGCTGCGGCATAACGCTTTGCTACTTCGTTCATGTACCCAGTGTCAATTTTACCTTTCCACGTGACCACTTCGCTATAGCGTTTTGGAATATTCACTGCATCAACATCAAATCCGGTTCTACACTTCAGCTGCCAACGCAATTTTTGGATATACTGACCGGCCTCTTCAAGATTATCGGCAATATTTCCAAAACCTGCTGCTGTGAGCGCTTCTTTTAACTTTTCAGGCCCGTAGGTACCACGCGCAAAAAGACACCCCATCATGCTGTTGATGTAAATTCGACCACGTTCATCTTCGAGCATAAATTCAATGGCCTTATCAACATTCTTCTCTGTGTTACTCTGATCGAATGCGTAGCCACCGGTATCAAGGTGCGAATGACGGAACCCGTAAGCTGAAGCGACAAAGAACACTTCACCTGTGGCATAACCAGCCATTTCTTGTCCGAGAACACAGGCAAAGTCTTCACCACCATACAGCTTTGCTGCTGCCATAGAACCACGAGAAAGAGCCTGATAGAATGCATTTTCACCAGAGGCAATAAATTTAAGCCCCTCATGGAAGCCCTTCATCTCGCCGAACTTGAGATCAACAATAGTTTCTTCTTTGGTGATAATGCCCTTCTCAAAAGCTTCTGCCGCCCATGCAAGGGCAACACCCGCGCTCATGCAGTCCAGTCCAAGCTTTTCTGTTTCATCCAACAAGGCAAGTACATCCGCGGCACTGGTAATTCCAAGCATACTGCCCTGCGCAAAAATCGGCTCATAGTCGTACGAAACCTGTTTGTAGAGAAACTCGTGCTCGCTGGCAAACTGCTGCCGCAATAATCCTATATGGATACAGCCAACCGGACATCCGGCACATGCAACCTGACGAAGAAGGAGTTGTTTGGCAAAAGTTTCACCTGAAATATTCTCAACACGTTCATCATACGTTTTTTGCAGGTTATTCCATGGCAATGCCTTAAGCTCATTCAGCGGAATCAAATTCTGCGGAGTACCTAAGTCATGGTACTTCTTCATTTTCCCTGTTTCAGTGATATCTTCATAAATATCTTTCATCATGTCAGCATAGGCTTTCCCTTCTGGAAGATCGAAAGAACCATCGCCTGAGACAACAATCCCCTTAAGATTCTTAAAGCCCATAGCCGCACCGGATCCCATTCGTCCGAAATGACGGAAGGAATCCACGTTAATACAGGCGAATGCAACACCGCGCTCACCAGCTTGACCAATACGGATCGCAGAACGATGCCCTGAATTCTTTTTACCGAAACGGCGCAGAAACTTACCAGTGGCAAATACATCTTTGCCGCGAAGATAGGGGACTTTTTCTACTTCACATGAGCGGGAGCCTATAACAAGTGCGCTCAATTGGTTAGCTTTACCCGTAATCATCAATGCATCGTACCCTGCAAAACGAATAGATAAAGCAAGCCGCCCACCGGCATGGCTTTCAGACCATTGTCCTGTGTATGGGGAACGGAAACCGCATACAACCTTACTCATAAGCGGATAAAATCCAGTTAGAGGACCAACAGCAAAAATCAACGGCTGTCGCGGGTCATCTGCCGGTGCATCATCAATACCGTATTTCTCATAAAGAACAGCCGCAAGACCGCTACCGCCAATGTGCATGTGACGGTCTTCTATTTTCAGGACTTCACTTTTGCCTGCATCAAGATCTACATGCAATACGCGGGAGAAGTTTGGATCCATTTTCATAGTAAGGCTCCCTTATTCTTCGTGTGCTGGGATTTCACGCAGCTCTATACAGTGATGCGGACAAAACGGAACACAACGTCCACAGTGGATGCACAGATACGGAAGATCATCTTCCGGATCGTAGTAAATAGCATCCACTGGACATGCCTCTGCACACTTTCCGCATTTAATGCATTTATCATGCTTTGCTACAACGCCCCCACCCTTCCGTGGCTTAAGGGCTGCAGTGGGACACACTTCCGCACATGGTGCCGGATCACACGCCACGCAAATATGTGCTTCAAACCCCGTGGTAAGACCACCGGCAGAAGAAATTCGTATTCCCGCAGTATTCCATGACAATTTTTTATGAACAAGTCGCGCACAGGCGAGTGAACAGGAATGACACCCGATACACTGCTCCATGCGAACACCTTCCAGTCTTTTCATAGCAAATCCTGCTGTTTATCCTCTATTTGAGGGTTACCATCTTCCTTTATTTGTACTGTTCCGCAGCATACATATCCTTGATATTCTAACGGGCAACAATCCGACTGCGTGCTGGTGTCCTCTGCGCTTTGAGTTCAATTCAACACACGCTGTGCAATCTGGTTTTTGCCAACGCCCGTCCAGCTTATGAAACAGTTCAGGAACTATATTGAAATATTACCACATTAATATCACGGAAGGATATCTTCCCACCCGTAATTTGTTTTTTTGATTATATCACAGCATCATACTATTTTTCGTATTTTTCAGGAACATATTCCCCTAACCCCCCGCCAACGTGAATCCTATAGTAAAATTTATACAATGACTTATAATTGTTAAGGGGAATGCTGCTTGACCTATTAAGACAACTGACCTAAATTTCATATATTATGAATTGGGATTGGGAAAAACTGCAAGAAAAGCGGCAGAGGCAATCGGGTCAAGGGCCAGGCTGGGGTAGTACACCTCCAGAAGGCAACGATTCTGATCCGATCGGCGATGGCCTGAAGAAACTCCGGGGACTTAACTTCCCAGCGGGCAAGTTCGCTCTTGCCTTAGTTGTTCTTCTGTGGCTCGCATCCGGCATTTACATTGTACAACCTGACGAAGAAGGTGTTGTGCTCCAGTTCGGCAAATATGTTGCCACAACAGGTCCTGGTCCACACTACCATCTTCCGTACCCTATTGAGACAGTTTATAAACCTAAAGTGTCTCAAATCCGCCGTATTGAGATCGGGTTCCGTTCTACTGGTAGAGCTTCATCCTTCCAGCAAGGACAGTCCCGTACTGTCAAAGCGGAATCACTCATGCTTACTGGTGATGAGAACATTGTCGATGTTCAGTTCATTGTTCAGTACCGCATTAGCAATGCTGTAGATTACCTCTTTAATGTTACCCAGCAATCTGTCACTGTTAAAAGTGCTGCCGAAGCCGCAATGCGCGAAGTTATCGGGCACAACCAAATTGACAATGCACTGACAGAAGGGAAACTGCAAATTCAGAACGATTGCCGCAAGCTGCTGCAAGATATTCTGGATCGCTACGAAGCTGGTATCCAGATTGTTGCTGTACAAATGCAGGACGTACATCCACCAAAAGAAGTTGTTGACGCGTTTAAAGACGTTGCCAGCGCCCGTGAAGACCGCAGCCGTATTATCAACGAAGCTGAGGCCTACAGTAACGATATCTTGCCTAAAGCACGCGGTGCCGCAGCAGAAATCGTCAACCAGGCACAGGCATATAAAGAATCTACCGTTAACAAAGCTCAGGGTGATGCATCACGATTCCTTGCAATCCTTGCTGAATACAATCAGGCTAAATCCATCACTAAAAAGCGTATGTATTTAGAAACTATGGAAAAAGTTTTCAGCGGTTCTGGAGTCAACAAAGTTATTGTTCCTAACAAAGGCGTTGCTCCAACTATTCCATTTTTACCGCTCAGCAACGACAGCATGAAAGGGAGTAAGTAATGAAAAAAACAGCTACTCCAATTCTTATTCTGCTGGTTCTCATTGTTGCTGTAGTGTTCCAGTCTGCATTCATTGTTAAGCAGACTGAAAAGGCTATTGTTCTCCAGCTTGGTAAACCGGACAACAAAGTTTACGCACCAGGTCTGCACTTCAAGATCCCGTTTATCCAAAACGTGATCTACTTTGATGCACGCCTTCTGGAGTATGATGCTCAGCCTGCAGAAGCCCTCACAAAAGACAAAAAAGCTCTTGTGCTGGACAACTACGCCCGCTGGCGCATCATTAACCCACTCCTTTTCTACCAGACCGTGCGCACAATTCCGGGTGCTCAGGCACGACTGGATGATATTGTATACTCCCAGTTACGTGCTGCCCTTGGTCGCTACACACTGACTGAAATTGTATCTACTGAGCGTGACAACATCATGCAGAAGGTTACTAAACGTTCATCCGATCTAATTAAAGCATACGGTATCGAAATTGTTGACGTACGCATCAAGCGTACCGACCTTCCACCGGAGAACCAGCGTGCTATTTTTGGGCGCATGCGTGCAGAACGTGAACGTCAGGCAAAACAATATCGTTCTGAAGGTCAGCAACAGGCAATCACTATTAAATCTCTTGCAAACAAAGAGCGTACCATCATTCTTGCAAAAGCTAATAAAGAAGCTGAGATCATCCGTGGTCAAGGCGACGCTCTCGCAACGAAGATATACGCAGAATCACTTGGAAAAGATGAAGATTTCTACAACTTCCAGCGTTCACTGGAAGCATATCAAGAAAGCTTCAAAGAGAAGACTCGCATTATCGTGACTCCGGAAAACAAATTCCTTCATGAAATGCAGTAAATAACAATGCAAAAGAGCGTAGCAGCATCATATACCAATGCCGCTACGCTCTTTTTTATATTTAGATTCTCTCTAATGTAATTTTTAAGCAATTCACTCTATCTCCAGACGCGATGCTGACGTCTTGAACTCACCGCAAGACGCAGTGTCCTTGACACTCCTCATCAGTATTCAATGCAATGATTTACAATTTTTAATGAATATCCATTCATCCCGATATTGACAAAACATTGCAAATCCGTCCACAAAGAGTATTTGCATCCACTAAGAGTTCTAAAAACCTTTTAGTCATCTAAAAATCTATTCTCGTAATTTTTAGATGTATTTTGCATTAGAACAATGTCCCTATTGTTTCGCGCACTGCCTTGTTTGTTCTAAATAAACATCTCGCAGTAATTACACTACATACCCAGCAATTTTCAACGACAAGACTAGCCCCCCGTAAGCTACACGCTTATTCTAACGTCTTGGCGGGAGAGACACCGTGTCCACCTTTGATGAAGTTTTTGAACGTATAAAACTAGCTACAAATACTAGAACTCAGGTTGAATTGGCGGAAGTACTTGATATCCGTCAATCAAGTATCTCTGATGCTAAGCGTCGAGATTCTGTACCTTCCGACTGGTACATGAAGCTGTTTGAAAAATTTGGTCTCAACCCTGACTGGCTTAAAAAAGGCGTCGGCCCTATGTATCTGCGTACAGAGGAAGACGGCTACCAGCCAGTTGAAGGCCCTGCTGCTGGACGGGTTTTTGAAAACCCTACTAAATTTGGCGATCCAGATGCACGCAGCGCTGTCGTAACAATTCACTCTATGCAAAATGTTGAAGTTTCTGACGACGGTGAAGAAGCGCGCCGCTTTACCAGTGTTGGCAAACTGTCCATCCCTCAATCTTTTGCTGGTGCGACAATTCAAGTATTCCGTGTAGATGCCTCCAGCATGGAACCACTCATTAAGAAAGGTGCATTTGTTGGTATTGATACTGCTCAAACCAATATCCTTTCCGGCGAAATTTACGGTGTATACGTTCCTTACGAAGGCATCTCTATCAAGCGCATCTTCCTTGATGCAGCAAATCAGCGTTTCATCTTACGCAGTGAAAACCCTGCCCACCCAGAGCAGTACCTGCCAATGGACCGCTGTTCAGAAGACATTATAGGCCGCGTTGTCTGGAACCTTCAGACTATGTAGTCGAGCATATTCCAGCTTTTTAAGGCGGTCTTTTGACCGCCTTTTTTTATGCTTTTCCGCATAAAAATTCCGCACACCCCGTCTAGACAACTAGATGCATTTATTGCATATACATCAATAGTCTTACGTATTTTTCCTTCATAACAGCAAGACACCGCTGTTTGAAATATCTTACGCCGCATGCGCGCGCCCACACAAGTTGCTGCATGCTACGCATATACGGCAGAGCGGGGAACACAATATGGCCTCTATCAGTATTCTTGTAGTCGACGATGAACGCATTGTTGCGTTGGACATTAAAGGTACACTGGAAACTCTTGGATACCGCGTCTGCGCCATCGCCAACACAGCAGAGCGTGCACTACAAGCAGCTGAGGAGCACTCCCCTGACTTGGTCCTCATGGACATCAATCTCAAAGGCGAAATGGACGGCATAGCTCTTGCCCATGTGTTCAACGCAAGACACTCGACCCCTGTCGTTTTCCTCACAGCGTATTCTGACAGGGACACATTTGACCGTGCAAAATCAGCCAACCCATACGGCTTTATTCTTAAACCGTTTGATGCAAGAAAACTCCATTCTGCCATTGAAATTGCACTCATCAAACATTCCGAAGAAGCACGCCTGACTGAAGCCAGACACAAAGCAGAGCTGGAAAACAGTGCCAAATCGAGTTTTTTTGCCAACATGAGCCATGAGATACGCAACTCGCTCAACGGCATTGTCGGTATGACAGACCTTGCACTTGAAACAGAACTGGACAAAGAACAGCGAGAGTACATGACAACAGTGCTGGACTCTGCCGAAAACCTGCTGGATATATTAAATGACATTCTCGACTTATCCCGTATTGAAGCACGTCAACTAGCACTGACGCCAAAGCGATTTGATCTAGAAAAAGTGATTAATAAAATTATCCGTGCACATACACCGAAAGCACACAAAAAAAAGATCACCATCACATACGACATCCCAACATTTGTGCCGAGGATACTAAAAGGTGATCCAACACGTTTATCACAAATTATTACCAACCTGATTTCAAACGCAATCAAGTTCACAGAACAGGGCAGCATCTCACTTGAAATCTCTGACCTTGCAACGCTCGGGGCATACGCAGAACAACAGCATATGCCTACGCCTAAATACCGTATGCTCCTGTTTTCCGTCAGGGATACTGGCATCGGTATTACAGAGGAAGAACAGAACTATATTTTTGACCCATACAAACAGGTACTGTCAGAAGAGAAAACGCCTATCCGCGGGACAGGTCTTGGTCTTGCCATATGCCGTGACCTTGTTGAACTTATGAATGGAACCATCTGGGTGCGAAGTAAACCGGGCGCAGGCAGCACCTTTCACTTCACTGCCCAGTTTGAACACGGTAAAGTTGAAGAAGAAATTGCAGAACCTGAAACTATTCCAGAATTCCCTCCTGGACTACATGTTGCAATTGCCGATAACAACGTTGTCGGCCAAAAACTACTTTTCGAGTTACTGGAAAAAAAAGGCTTTGCATGCCACGTCACTTCAAATGGAGCAGAGCTGCTTGAATTATTGGCATCAGAATCCATTGATCTTGTCATAACAGAAATTAAACTTCCGTTCCTAACAGGCCTGGAAGCCATGAAACATATACGTTCCGGAACAATTCCAGATACACCGACCAACCTTCCGATTATCGCGGTAACTGCTTTCGCGCTCAAAGGGGATAAAGAGCGATTTATCGAAGCCGGTATGGATGGGTATGTAGCAAAACCAATTCATGCCTCTGAATTTTATCGAGAAATTGCACGAGTCATTCAACCGGAAGAACTACCGGCACAACCGGAAAAAAAAGTTACAAAAACTGATATGACGCAACTTCTTGATGTTGAAGGAACATTAGCACGCCTTGAAGAAGACACCGAGTTAATATGCAGACTCTACTCTCTCTTTGTAGACGAAGTTGAGGAACGTCTGTATGGATTGAAACTCTTTTTGCAAGAAAAAGCTTATGATAAAGCGGCACTGCATAGTCAGTCATTTGCAGCTGCAGCATTCAACATCGGTGCAAATAGTCTCGGCAACGCGCTCATGCAAATCTACACAGCAGCCAGCAATACGCAGCAGGTCTCTTCTGAGCAGTTGCAACAGCTTGAAGCACTCAGTAGTAAGACCACAAAAGAAATTACGCGCAATATGAAGAAACTCTCTTAATATTGCTCTGTTCGGAGAGCTCATGACACAGCTACTGCCAACCGCTACACCATCATACTCATCCACTCAGTTGCCGGAAGCTGTCTCCTGCCTGTTGCGCCAATTAAGTGACTCCTGTTCTTCAGATCAGAGCCTTGATCTTGATTACGTGCGTAGCTTTCTATCTTCATCTCTGGGATGGGAACGCAAGGATGTTCTGCAAAACCTGAAAATCCAGCTTCTTCAACCAGAAAATCTTTCAACGCTGTCGCATCACATTCAATTGCAGGTGGCAGGAAAAGTAAATTCATTTCCCTTATTCTTTTATGACAGTTACGGCCAAAAGGTTACTATCCTTGTGCATCCGCGTCCGCTGCGCCTTCCCGATGGGAGTAAGGTCATAAGCAGCACTCTTTCCCTCGGTTCGGACATCTATCCTACGCAAAAGCAATCTGACCGCCAACGTCTTAACCTGCTTGCTATTCTGGATAAACTTCCAGAGTTCGTAGCGCTGGTCACACCACAGTTTACCCTGCGCTACATCAACAAACCATTCAGTGAACAGGTACAATTAAAAATAGGAGACTCCTGCTACCACGCATTCACTGGAAACACAGACTATTCCGGAACACCTACCCATCCGTACTTACCGCCGTTTGATGTCTTTGAAACCGGCTCACCGTCTTTTTCTGCATGGAAAAGCCCGCGATCAGGACGTTCTTACCGTTTCTTAAGCTACCCGTTTACGGATACCGACGGTGAACAGCTTATCCTGCTTATGGGGCTGGATATCACACAGCTCACCCGTTTTCAGGAAAAACTTGCAATTACAGAGCGCCAGTATCACCTGATCACCAATAACCTTTCGCTGGCTATTGCGGTTATCGACGGACAACAAAACATTACGGCAGCCAACAGCCAATTCCGCAACTGGTTTAAACTACATGATGAATCATATCCTGTAAGCTGCCCTAGCATCCTCACTAAGCTTGATGAAGACGGAGAATGCCTGCTCGACAAAACTACCAACCTTACAATTAAGGATGGTCAGGAGCACGAGTGCGAATTTTCTACATCCCGTGATGGAACTGAATATACATTTCGGATTACAGCATGCCCGCTCCACCGAACAAAACTTTTTTCTTCAGCAATTATTCTTCTGGAAGATATTACCGAAAAGAAAAAGGTAGCTCAGCGAACCCAGCAATTACGCAAGCTAGAAGCCATGAGCACTCTTGCCGCCGGTATCGCCCACGAAATCAACCAACCCTTGTCTGCACTGCGGCTTTACGCCAGTGGACTGGATTTAATGGTTGAAAAACATGACACCGTACCGACCGAAATCTTGCAGGAACGTCTTGGATGGATTCTACGGGAAACCGCAACTATTGAAGATATTATTAGGCACATGCGCTCACTTGTGCGTCATCAGGGTTCATTCCCGCTTCAACAATCTGACGTAAACCATGCCGTCATGCAGACACTCACCTTACTGCAAAGTAAGCTGGACACCCAAAGCATAACTGTTCAGGAACAGTTGCAAGACAACCTGCCATATGTTCTTGCACTGCCTATCCAGCTGGAACAAACGGTGATCAACATCGTGATGAATGCTGTTCATGCACTTGAAAACACAGAAGGTGAACGGCGTATTTCGATTACAACACGCGAAACAGATGACGGCTATATCCTGCTCAGCATCAGGGATAACGGCCCGGGGTTGAAAGGGCTCGGTGACAAGATATTTGATCCATTCTTCACTACAAAAGAATCAGGAAAAAATATGGGGCTTGGACTTGCGCTGGTACACACATTCGTAACCAGCTGGGAAGGAACAATTACTGCTGAATCCCCACTCGCTGACAATAAAGGGACACTTATTAAAATCTTACTTCCAAAGGCTCCGTCTGCTTAAGAGATCTGTATGCGAATACTCATTGTTGATGACAACTCCACCAGCCTGCAAAGTTTAAGCGTTGTGCTCACTGACTTGGGGCACCAGCCAACGACGTTCAGTGAACCCGTTGCTGCACTGAACCATGCAAAAGAAAGCTATTACCCACTCATTATTACAGATATCAAAATGCCGACAATGGACGGCCTTACCCTGCTTGCAGAGTTAAAAGCATGCGAAACAAGCAAACGCAGTGATGTAATCATCATCACTGGGCATGGAGACATGGATACCGCCATTACCGCATTACGCAATGGTGCTTATGATTACTTGAATAAGCCTATCAATGCGCGGGAACTCGCCGCTGCTGTGGAACGCAGCGCAGAGCATCAAACACTGCTTTTTGAAAATACAGATCTTAAGCAGAACATGGAAGAACGGGTAGCAGAAGCTAAAGAATCGTTGCAGGAAGACTTGGAGAAGATGCGCTCACAATTACGCAACGTATCCGGAATTGGAGAAATCATCTCCGGTTCATCAAGAATGCAGGAAATTATCCGCGATGCCACAATCTTTCATCACGAGCCGGATGTTCCTGTCCTCATTGAAGGGGAGACAGGGACAGGCAAAGAAGTTATTGCGCGCCTTGTTCACCATGGGGATACCCACTGCGATACTCCCTTTGTTGCCTTGAACTGTTCAGCGATTGCGGAATCCCTGTTTGAAAGCGAACTATTCGGATACGAAGCCGGAGCCTACACAGGCTCCCGCGCCGGAGGGTCTGCCGGTAAACTCGAATTAGCAGGTAACGGAACGCTCTTTCTTGATGAAATTGCAGAAATGCCCTTGCACTTGCAACCCAAGCTCTTGAGAGTTCTGGAAGATAGAACCTTCTACAGAGTAGGCGGTCTACAGAAAAAACGTTTCACAGCCCGCATTATTGGTGCCGGTAACAAAAATCTTGAGAGGATGGTAGAAGAAGGCCTCTTCCGTCGCGACCTCTATCACAGATTAACTGTAGGTCACTTACGCCTTCCACCATTACGTGAACGACAAGATGATATTCCTAAGATGGCCTCACTGTTTCTGCGTAACCAAGTAAAACGTAAAGGCAAAGATTTTCGTAGCATTGCTCCGGAAACATTGACGTTACTCTGCGAGCACCCTTGGCCGGGGAACGTTCGCGAACTGGAAAACACCATTGAACGCGCTGTGCTTATCCATGACGACATTGAGCTTCGTCCGGAACATATTGAATTTTTGACAGCATCACGTTCAACCGACAGCATTCCGGATATTACAGTTCCTCTTCATCAGCCTTGCCCGTTACCGTCTATTGATATTGCATCATCCGCAATTATTCTGCCGGATACGCCATTTAGCCTTGAAGATCTAACCCTATCAGTTATTCGCAAAGCTCTTGCAAAATTTGACGGAAACAAAACAAAGACAGCCCAATATCTTGGTATTTCCAGATATGCCCTTCACCGGAAGATTTCATAACACGTGCGATATCGCACGGTGTGCACTTTCGCACGTGCATTTTCGCACGTTTTTTATCTCTCCAACAAATTTTTGACATAAGCAAATTTCAACAAATCTGTAACAGACTGTTTTATCGATGTTTTTTTAACAACAGCAAACTTAACATTTTGGCACAGTAGATGCTATATGAGGAGCAGACGGTTGGATTGCCAGCGATTAGGCGTCCCCCCCCAACGTACCAACCGTCGTGCTTAGGCTCTGAATACGGTGCGAACCATAGCGGACTTCCCCCCCCTACTGTTATGGTTCTAATTCCGAGGCGTAGATTCAGACCAACCTATCTTGCCCCCTGTAATCATCCCCCCCCCGATTACAGGGGGCTTTCTTTTGGACGCAACAAAGCGCTCAACACCCATATAGGCGAGAGTCACAACTATCCTGTCGGAAAAATACTAAACTCCGTACAGCCTACAATTGTCTGCTTTAACTACTTCAGAAATATCAAGGCGGGATTCAATGGCAGCTGTAAGCTGACCCATTGCATCGAACACTGGAGAAACACTTACCAACCACAGCGCAGCCGTACCATCAGGATATATCCCTTCCTCTGTTACAACTACAGGTTCCTGCGTCATAAAGACCTTAGCAACTGGACAATTGCCCCCCGGAAATTCTCGGGTACAGACATGCCGACAGGAACGCCCTTCTGCAATAGCAAAGGTTTCCATAAACGCATTATTGGCATGGACAATTGTGAATGAGGTATCGACAACGGATACATACCCGGGCATCCCTTTAAACAACGACTCAAAATACGAGCGACGTTCTGTTGCATTCTGCATTCGCCTGCTGAACACTTCACCAGAACGCACAAGAGCCATGGTCAGGGCATCAAGCTCTATCTCTTTGGGGATTTCTGTAGGAAGTGGCGCACTACCAAGCTCTGTAGCGGTGTGAGTTAGCGCTTCAAGAGGGCGGCACACTAGCCCCCTGCACAACTTATTGAACAGGTAATAAAAACAGGGCACAGTAATGGCAGCACAGCAAGCCATAAGCCATAAGATATCTACAGGCGTAAGCGGAGAACTGGCTGCAAGTGTTAGCAATGCACAAAGCACCACCAGCCCTGAACAACTAAAAAAGATTGCTGCCGCAACAGCAAACTTTGTCGCTAAAGAAAATTTGGCATTACGAAATAGTAACAAAGATCTTGCCCCCTGAGTGTTCGTCACAACATACTACCACACAGCTGGGCAGGCGCAAAATAATCAATATCACACTAAAATATAAGAAATAAAAAAAGCGATTTCATTCTTCAACAGATCAAAACCGCTTTTAATTTTTTTGGGTAATTTACTCGATAGGTTCAAAGAATTCCTTTGCAGCACCACAGAGTGGACATACCCAGTCCTCTGGTAAATCTTCAAATGCAGTGTCTGGTGGAATATTGTTTTCAATGTCTCCAACTTCAGGATCATAAATATATCCACAAGGGCATTCATATTTTGTCATTCTTTCATTCCTCCAAGGAAAAGCTGTTACAATATAAGCATACTATGCCTGCAACAACCTCTCTTAACAAGCAGATTATACAGCCTGTTTTTAAAGCTGTTGCGTACAGATCAGTTCAATCTGCTTCACGATGTATGGGAGAATATTACCCACTATAACCTTAACCCCATCTGCATTAGGATGGTAGCCGTCCTCCTGATTCAAGGAATGATCAAGCGCTACACCTTCAAGGAAAAACGGGTAAAATGCTACATTATACTTTGCAGCAAGATCAGGAAATACGGCATCAAAACTATCGGCATATTTCTGCCCAAAATGCGGAACTGAATACATGCCGGTAAGCAGCAAGTGAATATTTAAGTCCTGTATTTCACGAATCATCGCTGCTAAATTCGCTTTCATGCGCGGCACGCTTCGACGCTGCAACATGTCATTCGCACCCAGCTCCAGAATAATAATGTCCGGTCTCGTCAGCAGAATTTTAGGTAAACGGGCGTGCCCCTGCGCTGTTGTGTTCCCCGCAATTCCATCATTATCCACAACCACAGGATATCCCAGCTCACGCAGCGTCTCCTGTAAAACCACAGGAAACGAGTTCATGGCGTTATCAAGCCCATATCCAGAAATAAGGCTGTCACCAAAAGCCGAAATAAAGAAAACTTTTCCAGGCGGAAAGGTAATATTCTGTGCCTCAGGAGTATAATAAGCAAGGGATGTTCGTGGATATATTACAGGCTGTGCAGGAAGCGGAGTATATGTGGTTCCACGAAGATGTAGCGGGGAAGCTTTAGCTTGAACCGCAACTGCAACCAGTTGTGATGCCTGTTGAGCACAGTTTCCCAAGCTGCACATAATAAACAGAAACAGAAGTATAACTCCGGCATAGATGCGACCGCACCGCATCAGTCCACCATGTCTCATCGTCTTCTCCATTGTGCTGTAGTGAAGGTTGAGTGTTGTCCATCCCAACCAATATACACCCGACACTATGTAAAAAAATGATATGAAAATATGCCTCCAACGACTCTTCAAGAAGGGGGATCTGCTGCCCACAGAGCAGGTACAACCTCTCAACTGCAAGACCATACTGTCTTTCTATGCGATTTATTTACGCATAAACAACGCGCTACTTTTGACTTTGCATGGTGGGAAATAAAAAAAAGGCTGAAACAGCCTTCTCTTTCAACGCGTTAGTGACACTCAAGTCATGAGTAATTTCACCACGCGGCAAAGCAGAAGACTCTCTCAGCCTTTAAGGTTCTGATCTATGTAATTACAGATCGACTAACTCAACGTCACCAACTTCGATAGGCAGCCCAAGAAACCAGCTACCGGTTCTGGCAAAACGTGAGATATCGTCTGTGGTCAGAAATTTTGTTCCGCCACAGACCGTGTTTTTTTGAAGCAGACCGCGTTCGGAAAGTACTTTTTTCACTTCCTGTGCTGTGGTTTCTGCCGAATCAACAATATGGATCGCATCCCCTACAACATTACGAATGGATGGAGCGAGCAACGGAAAGTGCGTACAGCCGAGCACGATTGTATCTGGGGCTTTTTCCTGTGCGGTCTCAAGTGGAGAAGCAAAGAGCGGGTCCAGATAACGAGCGATAATACCTTCAACAAGCTCACCGTCTGTCCAACCTTCTTCTGCCAAAGGGACAAACAACGGGCACGGAAGCCCTGTAACGTCAACATCCGGACGTAGCGAATAAATCTCCCGCTGGTATGCATTACCGCGAATGGTAGATTCTGTAGCAAGGACAACTATGCTTCCATTCTCTGTAGCTGCACAGCTTGCAGCCGCACCGGGCTTAACAACGCCCAGCACGGGAATATCCGGAAAAGCCTTCTGCAACGGCTCGATAGCTACAGAGCTGGCAGTATTACAGGCGATAACAAGCATTTTAACGCCACGTTCCACCAGCTTTCCCGCAGCCTGCACAGCATAGCGGATAATAGTTTCCTGACTCTTTGTTCCGTAAGGCAAACGAGCGGTATCACCAAGATACAATATTTCTTCGCACGGCAAGGTAGAACGTAATGCTTTAAGCACAGTTAACCCGCCAACACCGGAATCAAACAGTCCAATAGGAAGAGAATTCATTTCATTATCTCCAACATCAATTCATCAATTGATGATTACATCTGATCACCCTGTATGGCCGGGCTGAACCTACTCCTGCTGCTAAAAAAGGCAAGTACTACAAGCAGCCATCTACAGCGCACTGCAAAACAACACTATTTCTTTTATTATCAACCAGTATAGTCAAACATATACCATAGCTATGTAGAATCGCAGAGTAAAATAGCACATACTAAAAAGTCCCTACTCACTCTTATTCTTGCTTATTTCTGCAAAGAACCAGTGTTCGGAGGATAGTATGTCATATAACAACCCCATTCTCAGTGAAGAAGAATCTATATTTTCCAGATACATAGAACTGCAAGGCAATCCTTTACTCCCTGTAACACCCGGAACTTGCATAGGAAAAGCCTTACGCCTTCCTCACTTCTACCTCACTTCTGAGATAGGAAACGAAGAGGAAGACCTGAATCAATCGCACAATTATTCCATCGATACTGCAACAGATAAAATCTATGCGACAGCGCTTGGAATTCTTTATGTAGATAACAATAAAATTGTTGTTCGCCCTATTTTGTATCCGGCAAATGATGGAATGACTGTCTACGCCGATGTGTATCATAGAGATTTTAAAGGTAATTCACTACTACTCAGCCATTACGCAGCCGCACTCTGGCAGCTAGATGTTAATGCCCCCATAGACACTGCACGATTCAACTCAGCCGCTCGTAAGGCCATGACACAAGGGCATCCTGTTCGAATGGTTCCAATCTGCAAAGGCAGACCTCCAACCCACGAGGAGCCTCCCATTATTCTGCCGTTGCTGCCGGAACGAATACTGCGAACTATGCAAAAATCCTCCGCTCCCGTTGACTATAAGGACCAAGGTTTTTTTGCAGAAGTTCCAGCTCACACACCAATTGCCGTACAACTACCAGCACCTGAGTCATCCAACGGTTTTGATGTCTTCGGCAATGCGCTTCCAGTGATGGAGCAACCAACCCTTACCACTAACGAAACAAGAATGCTAAGTATTGGAAAAAATCTCTACGGAATCCCTCAACACGATGGACACACAGTATATTATTCTTCTTGCAAGGGACTTATGAGCATCCGTGATGACATTCTTTCCATTACAGATGTCTTGCGTATTGAAGGTGATGTGAACATGAAAACTGGAAATATTATTGCGCAACAGGGTTCTGTACACATTACCGGCTCAATCACACCGGGTTTTACTGTGCAAGCCCAACAGCATGTAATTATAGACGGCAACGTAGATCAGGGGAACATCACCTGCGGTGGTGATGTATTTGTTTCCGGTGCAATAATTATGAATAAAAACAGCACAATTACGTCGAGGGGATCTGTATACGCAAACCACATGCATAATGCAGATGTTGTCGCAGCACACAGTATTGTGACGTCCGGTTCCATTGTAAATTCAGAACTTACAGCCGGAAATTCCATCCGGACTTGTTCAGAAAAAGGAACAGTACTTGGCAGCACATTAGTTGCCGGAAGTGAAATAAATATTGCTGGAGCAGGTGGCGAAAATGGTGCACCCCCCATTCTTATTATTACAAATGAGGCGAGTTCCCCGAATGCTCTACGAAAAATAACATCCGAGGCCGAAACTGTCTTATCACAATCTATCTCTAAGTTGGACGACTGGATCAGAAGAAGTCAGGAAAAAGAGCTTTCCGGCTCCATGCGTCACCGAGCGGATAAGCTACTGGAAAAAGCCAAACGGATTCGTAAATCCATTGCAAACCGTGTTACTCCGCGCGTTACACATTCTGCTCACCGTATCATTATTCGCGGCACAGTTGCAGCAGGAACCTTAGTAACCATGCATGGACAAACGCTAACCATTGAGCACCCGCTTCCAAAACTCTCAATGGAACTGGAAAACCATCAACGGGCTGTGCGCGCCCAGCAAGTGGGACACTAGGTTACGGACAAATATAACGTTTCCATAAACGCTTCAAACTGCTTTGCAGTAAGCGGACAGGGTGAAAGGTTTCGGGTGTAAGCTCAACCGGAAGCATAAACCCTTCGGCATTAAACTCTTGCGGTGTAGCTAATACATATTCAAGATGCTCCTCAAAAGCGCCGCGCACGTTCTTACGTTGCAACTCCTTCCACAATGGCATTTCTTCGACGCTACAATTCAGTATCGAATACAAAGCAGTATCAAGTGACACAGGATCACCAGCCGCACCGATAAGTCCCAGCGAATATGGAACACCAAAAATTGGCCCTGTCTTATGCATACAGGTAATCCCATCCACGACACTTACACATTCTGGCAAAGCTAAAGCAACATCAACCAACAATTCTCTGAAGGCGTTTGCCTTATCTCCGTGTTTAGAATGTGCAATAGCCTTACGGACACCACTCACACACCCAAACAAATTTTTCACTGCAAACGTTGTTCGCATCTGACAATGAGCCTTCATACGTGGTATATTCAGCAGCAAATCACACTCAAGGGCACTCCGTGAAATACCTATAGAACTACCGCTTTCAAACGTCACACATTTCGGAGAATCCAACGTGATTATCGGCACATTGAACCGCTCCAACCGCTCAAAGAGGCCAATACTTCGTGCAACCGATACAGCAGAACCCAAAACAGGAGAGTCTCCGACTGTTACCGCACACCCGTGTTCAAGCAATACTTCACAGACGGCTTCCACGACAGCTGGGTGAGTACAACACAACCCATTACTATCTGCCTTCAGCAAATTAGGTTTTACCAATACCTTTGCACCTGTTGCAGGTGCAAAATTAATCGCCTGTAAACAGTCCCGCACTGCCTTGTGCACTGTCTTGTACTCATACTCAGCGCAATGCGTTAGCGCCACAGGAATCAACCCGCCAACCGCCTGCTGTACATCGTTCCTCAATCGTTGCTCCATCTCTCGTTATTTATTCGCCTTCAACCACAAGTTCCACTACCGACTCTCATTCAGGACATCACACACTCGCAAACTATAACCATATGTCTGTTACGTAGGGTACAAAATATTTTTTATCTTCAGCGCCTATTCTTTGTCATCAAAAAAGCATGCGTAAATATCTCTGAACCCCGCCGAAAGCACACTTTGCTAAGAAAAGTAACACATTTCAAAACAGCCAAAGAACGAGCACAAAGCCCTCATCCTAATAACATACCAAACATATTGCAGATATGCCTGTTGACTTCTTTCATCACGATTGCTAGCTGTATAAAAAATAAATATTCGTGCTACCAAAGGAGAACGAAATGAAGAAAAGTGTCATCTTAATGTGTTTAGTTTTACTGCTCGCAACCACTTCCTTCGCATACGCCCATGAATTCATTCTTGTGCCACAACAGTGGCAATCCTACCATGAAGGACAAAAACTCCCGTTCAGCCTCGCTTCTTCTCACTCCTTTATGCGCAGTGAAGAACTCGAAGCAGCTGAAAGCGTTGCTGCATCGTACGATGGAAGTGATGTCACCCTGTACCCGAACAAACCGTACTTTACGTGGGATGGAAGCGTAACACTTAAATCTGATGAAGCTGCTGTTATCTCCGCCCACCGTAAAGGAGAAGTCTGGAGCAAGACAACAACCGGTTGGAAAAAAGGAGACAAATCAACATTACAAGGTGTTATTCTTACAAGAAAATATGAAAAATTTGCAAAATCCATTCTTCCTGTAGATGGCAACACTGCAAAATTTGACCGCACCGTCGGCCACCTGCTAGAAATTGTTCCTGTGGATAACCCACTTACAGCATGTGTTGGCGATGATATCCGCGTGAAAGTCCTGTTCGACGGCAAGCCTGTAGCACCAGAAAATGTATTCGCCACCTACAAAGGCTTTACAGACACAGAAAACACCTATGCTTACACCACAGAGCCGTACGGTGATGGCATTGCAAAAATTCATATCTCCAACTCTGGTCTTTGGATGGTTCGAGTTCAGCACGTTGCAGAGGGTAACGGCGACAAATATGAAAGCCATATTATTCGAGCTACATTAACCTTCCCTATTGCGAAATAGCATGCCTAGATCTTTGTTCTTATTTGCGCTCACCATCATAGGCATATGCGCATTTGCTACTAAATCTGCTTTTGCTCACGGTGTAACTGCCAACAGTATCTCAAGCAATACAGCCGTAGTACAGTTCGGCTACGCTGGGGGCGACCCTATGTCGTATGCAGAAGTGTTTGTCTTTTCGCCAGAAGCAAAAGAAGGGGATGCCGAGTTTCAAAACGGCCGAACCGATGCAAAAGGCAATTTTGCCTTTGTACCAAGTATTCCCGGAACATGGCGCATCACTGCTTCAGATATGGGACATAAAGCTGAAATGCAAGTCAACGTTACCGAGGAAGGTATTATGCAAGCTCAAGCCCCCACAGGGCTTTCATCCCAGCCCCTGCGCATAGCGCTTGGCATAAGCCTTATCCTCAACTTACTTGCTGCCTGCCTGCTGTTGAAACGTTCATCACGTAACAAAATGTCCTGTCAGCCTCCATGCGAACAATAAAAAAAGATCACGGGCAAAACATTTGCCCGTGACCTCAACAAGGCTACCTTCAAACTAGAAACTTCGGTATCAGACTAACGCAGATTAGAATTCCCCCTGCAATCACAGAACATTATTGACGCCCTCATATCCTCGCGATACCTTATCCCTCACATCGGGATGTAGCGCAGCTTGGTAGCGCACTTGAATGGGGTTCAAGATGTCGGGTGTTCAACTCACCTCATCCCGACCAGAAAAAACACTATGAAATAATTACTTTTTTTGGGATGAATCTAGTCAGATTCTTCCCTTTTTTTTTGTATGGTGAACCTTCCGGTGAACTTTTTTGGTTCACCACTCCCCCATCCTTCCCAAATACATGCCCCACATAAAAATTATCATAATTTTTTTCTCCATCTTATGAGATAGTTAGAAACATAACTTCTCCATGAAGTACTGCAACGGAAGAAAGAGCCAGGGGTTTTACACCCCGTTTCACTCCTGGTCTCTTTCCTCTGGCAAAGCTCCATTGAAATAGGATCTTAGACCACATAAAACTCACTAAACCATACTTCATACCTATCTCTTGAAGGGATGTGATAGGAGGGGGGAGGAAAAAGGAATCGTCACACATCACTCTCTCTCCTCCTATCAACTTCACATATCGAAAAACAATTACCCACATTTCAAACCTTAAGAGATACAACAGAGCTTTCAATAGAAGATAAGTGAAGACTGATTTATTTGAAACACACTCGACTCTCCGTCCTCTTCTTTCCACATAAAACGCATTTAAAAAATCATATTAGCGATATCATATTTTGAAGATACTAGACGCCTGTTAGGAACTCCAACCAGATATAAACCATTAACTTGTCTTAGTGATTGTGGGAAGATTTCATGCTCTTCAAAATCTTCCCACTTTCTTTTTTGCAATACACACCTCGCAACACGATGGATATTAATACTTTTTTATGATACACATACCCTACATGCACCTTTAACAGATACACGTCCTAGTGAGCGAGGAAGGGTGTGTTTGCTCTACGTCCCGAATCCTAATACATTCTTCCTCCTCCCCCCGCTTACAAAAATGGCAGTCAACTAGCACAACAAGTAGGATGTCCGTCCGATCTTCCTACTATATTGCCTAACGGGGAGAGGGAGTTCCTCTGACTCTAAAAAGTCCCTCTCCCCATGCAACGCGCCATAAAAAAACCAGTCCACCTTACGATGGACTGGCTCTTCATTTTCTATACGTCGGAAAAACTATCCCAATGAGGGAAGCAGCGACACTGCGCGACGCATACCTGCCTTATTAGCATGGTAGTAGTTCTTAAGTGTCTGTGCAGTGGTAGCATGGCCAAGCACTTCACTAACACAAGCAAGGTCAGCACCTTCATTAAGCATGCGAGTAGCGGATAAGTGTCTAATTTCATATGGAACCACGTTACGAGTAATACCTGCACGGATACACGCATTGCGGAAACCTTTGGTTATACGCTTCATCGGCTTATTCCTATACTCCACGATATACTCTGAAGGTTCTTCTTGATACTTCTCCTTGAGTTTCTGTAAAAAACTAGGTTCAACAGGTACTAGACGGTAAGTATCTGTCTTAGGAGCGTATACACGAATTTCTAAACTATCCCAGAGTACGTGCTCCCACTTCAAAGCAAGTAATTCAGACTTACCAGTGCGAACACCCAAATTATATGCAACCTCAATTGCCCAAGAAATATGCGGAGCAGCATGATCTTGAATGCGTTTCAACTCTTCAACCGTGAGTGTTGCCTGACGAGCAGCTTCTTTACCCTTTGACCAATCTGCAAGTGGATTACGGTCAATGAGACCAATTTTCACACCGTGGTTGAAAACAATCTTCAAATACGAAAGGTAACGTTTTTTAGAAGACACGGAGAGTTTTTTCTTTGCTCTATACTCTCTAGCAATCAAGTTAACGAGGTAAGTACGATCCAATGCAGCAGCTGGTTTCGCATTTAACGGCTTCTTAAGGTACTTTTCATAAATATGCACCAACGACTGAAGCCATTCAGGATAGTATGCGTTCTGACCCACACAGTTCTTCTGCACCAAACCATTCGATTCAGCTTTCACGTCAACAACGAAGTCTCCGTCATCAGCCAACTCGTCATACTTGTTGCTGTTAATGTAATCATCCGCCTTCTTTTCGAGATAACGTCTAAAAATATCGTCAAAACGCACCTGTCCATCACTTTCTACACTGCGATGAACTGCACCCTTTTTCTTCATCTCTTTGATGTAGATGTCATATGCATGAGCTTTTCTTTCCGCGTCAGAACCTTTCCCAAAGTTTTCAGACTTCTGACAATTCAGCTCATCACGGTACTTCACTTCAAAACTACCGTTAGAACGTTGGTGGACACTCATATCACCCTCCATTGGTTCAACATTTTGGAAATTAATTGAACCTTTGGATTTAAAGCAGTTGGGGGATTGCATCCACGTGTTGAGATCAATCTGACAAAAACGATCCTTAAGAGGACCATAAAGCGGAATTTGGTATTCAGCAGCGAGTTGACGAAAGCGATCGTGGGAGTAACCGCAATATGTTGCAGCTTCTACACCATTGAGGAAAGGACCAGTAACAAAAGAAGAGGTAGAGGAAGGAGTACTCACTGTATTATCCTTGAGGACTAAATATTCCAATCAAAGTAGAATAATAGCCACATCAGCCACCGTGACTGACGGGAGAATTAATCAGCACCTTCAAGAATTGATACAACCAAGAGATGCGCTCAAAATAATACAGATAAATAGACGATGAGGAGCGTATGCGTTGGGTTTCATACACGGCGTTCCCGAAAGAACAACCTCATCAATGAGGTATAAATAATACTTAAGTAGTCAGTTTATAAGACACCCAACATCCATAGTTAGCGACAAAGCTCGTTAGCAGCCAGAATCCTTTGCTATATTAAACAAATTACGACCAGCTCTTTTTTAACTTGCCGAATCGTAAAGCAGTCGTCAACAAAAAACCCGACCTTCCGATCGGATTCTTCAAATTTCCTACCTACGCAACACTGCAAGTGCATACGCAGATGCACCCGCAGCAGCAGATGCAACAACCTTTGACCGCACCGCCCACATCAGTACTGGTGATGTTACTGCTAACGCAGGTGTTCCCGATACCAAAGTAGCTACCGTTACAGTCTGGCCTAGTAGTTTTAGAGCTCGTCCAAGCATTACAACCTCCATTAATGTTATTTGTATGTATAATTTCTATATTAACGAGCTAATTTTATGCATTACAGAACTCTTTCAATGTACTTTTGTACAAAAAAACGAACGTTTTTTCTTGATGCATATTTAAAAAAATATCCGTGCCTTATTTTTACAATTATTTGAAAAAATATTCAATTTTGACGATTTCTTTTTAATCCGCAAAAAATGAGGACAAAATGAATAAGACTATTGCATATATCAGGGTATCAACTGCAAAACAGGACATGGACACTCAAGAATTCGAAATACTCAGATATAGTCAGCGCAACAAAATTCAAATTGACACTTGGATTAAATTAAAAATTTCATCTCGCAAGTCATTATATGATAGAGGTATAGAGAATATTTTAGAAACACTTTCTAAAGGTGACACACTAATCACATCAGAAATTTCAAGAATAGGTAGATCACTCTCACAGGTAGTGTATATAATTGATAAACTTATTAACAAAGGTGTTAACTTCATTGCAATTAAACAGAATATGCATCTAACTTCAGAAAATAACATGACGTCTAAGATTCAGATAGGTCTCTTCGCATTAATGTCGGAATTAGAGAGAGATTTACTATCAGAAAGAACAAAAGTTGGTGTGCAACGTGCAAGAGAATCAGGTAAAGTTTTAGGGAAGCCACGTAATTGCCGTCACAGTAAATTAGATAGCGAAATAGAAAAAATACAGTCTCTTCTCGAAAAAAACGTATCTAAGTCTTCAATAGCAAAGATGCTTGATGTTACTCCGCAAGCAATGCATTACTTTATTAAAACAAGAAAGTTATGCTAATATTTATATCTACTTATATTCAAATAAATTTAAAAGCCGCACCAATTATGGAAGCGGCTTTTTTAATCTACTTTTTAGCAGACTCTATTGTATCTTTCTTTTCAGGTTCTTTATTTGAACTAATTTTAGTTAATGTAATACGTTCACTCGTGACTTCAAGGTTGAATTTATCTCCATGTGAAAAATTTCCATCAGATAAATTTTTCGATGAAATTTTTAGTTCACCCTTGAAGTTAATCATCGGGAGTCGTTGAGCACGTTCACTATAGAGACCTTTCACCTCTATGAACTTTTGTTCCTCATTAATTAATCTCAAAACGTGTTGTCTTAAAGATTGTTTCGACACAATTCCCAATTCTTCTTGAATTTCATCTGCATCTGCACCAGAATCTATAAGTTCTTTCAATCGCTTAGGGTTAAATTTACTTTCAAAATTCTTGCTTGTAGTATTTGTAACATCAGTTTTCTTCGACATAACATTCCTCCATCATAGAAATTTTATTACCATATATATTTCTATATAAGATGGGGATTTCTTACAGAAACGACGAAAAACACACTCCCCCCATGGGATTAGAATGGGATTTTTTCTCCCATATATCCCTCCTCCTGCAAATTTTAGGGTTTTAAACAGAATCCATCATAAAACCCGACTTCGGGCAGGAAATCGAAAATATGGGAGACTTTTTTATTTTGGGAACTGGATTTACTTTTAAAATCGTTCAGTATCATGGTGTTTCTACACAAAATGACATTACTTCTCGTACAGAACTCCAAGAATAGACTCCCTTACCACTACAATAGGAATAACTTTTATTGTAACTTATCTTTAGAAAATAGCGTTCAAGGTAAATTGCAGTAAGCAGGTGCGCTACGGATAATGCAAAAAGTGTTGTTAATTCTCCTTTTAGCATATCCCGTTGAATAACATATGGTATTTTTTACACACTTTACTTTGCTACCATATGTTTTCAATGATGAACCTTTTGTTACTACATCTGGTTCCAATAAAAAAAGGAGAGCAATTAAGCTCTCCTTATTCTTTAACGAAATGAAAAATAGAAATCTTATAGTACAAAAGATTTCTTTTCTGATTCAAGGCCAAATGGTACATCAAGATATTTGGCTAAAAAACTTTTTTACTTTTTTAAAAACAATTATTCCAATCTATTTTATATTAATACTTTTATTATTATATTTAATTAGAATTGATATAACTTTTATATAGATACTTATAGTTGTTTAGATTTCTAACACTAACACCTGAAAGAGTAGAAATAGCTTTTTTAGTAATTGGCATTTGTTCTGAACACAGTGAATCAATAGCATTAATAATTTTTTGTTCCGTGTTCATTTTGCGCGTTTGATGCGTATACGCAGCACCACGTGCTTGACGACACATTGTTGCTATCTCTTTGACGTCTTCCGGCAAACTCTTGTCTATTTTCGGAAGCTTCATAACACCATGGTTCTTTGCGCGTTGTTTAAAACCAGTGTCATATTTATGCTGATGCACCCAACGTATAATACCACGTGCTACACCTTGCACTTCGGAACGTGGCAACGGACCTCTATCAGGCCAATTTACTGGAATAGTCTGCTCATTATATGCATGCGCTTCTTCTTCAACTCGCGCATCAAACAGGTCTGAATCTAGCTTGAAAACCAACTGGTATGCTTTCTTTCTAATCACATAAAACAATTCATCATTTCTACCAGCAAAGTCTACGTCTTCATCACGCATAAAATATCCACATGTAGATTCTTCAGGAGAATACTCCGCTAGTTCCTCAAGAGAGTACTGCTTATCACGCCATATTACTATCCAGTTGGATGAAAACGGGTTCTTAATACTTGCGGAGGTGTAGCCAAAATCACCATCAAGCACCTTTGTAAAACCCTTTTGTATTGCTTTAAACCACTTCACTGGTTTTCCACGAACATTATTGTTGTTCATCCTACACGCTTTCAGTACTGGCACTTTCAATTCCCAAAAGACATTCGCATGACCTGTTTCTGGATTAATCAATATTAATGTCGGTTCCGGCAAATTCACTTCTTCCCAACGAGTTGCCGCTCCTTGATAATCCAGATCAACACCTAGATAAGCATGTTCGCGACGAGATAATTGGACATAGTTACCTCGTTGCAGTGCTTCTACCTTATCACCATAACGATCGAGCTGTTTTCCGACTCCGTAATAAAGACGCTCCTCAAGGTGTTCGATAAATCGCTCCTTAGGAGGAGAACACATGGTTACATTATGCATACTCCACTACTCCTGTTAAAAGGTTAATAAAAAAGGAAAGGTAACAACACCTTTCCCTACTGACTACGACGAAAAAGAACTCAACAAGAGTCTTCACCAATCTGCAAAACCCGCATACTTTCCGACGAAAATCTCTACAGGTTTCCGTTGCAAACATTATTTGTTTCTAAAAAGAGAAAATATTAAACAATCGCAGATTGCTTTCTAGGTATAAGAGCACCTCCTCATTTCTGAGACGCAGCACCTTGATTCGCCCCATCTTGCTTCCAAACAAAAAAAGGAAGTCCTACCTTCCTTACTACTAAAAGCACTCTGCATTTCCCATAAAAAAAAAGAGGAGATCACTCTCCTCTTTTCATCAACATGAATCGTATCGCTATTGCGACCAATCTGAATATGTAGTGAATAATGCTAATCACAGCATGCAAGAAATATTCACTTTTTATTCACCAAAAAGAACATTAACACTCTGTTTTAGTTACAAAAACACCACGAACTATTCATCATGCACAACAATAACGTTTTTTGAAGTTACTCATCGGCAAGCAAATCTTCAACCTTACCTTCTATCTGTGTTTTTCCTTTTTCAGTCAACACATAATGGCGATTTTTAAGTTCAAGAAGACCAGTTTGCAATGCTTTGTTGAAACGTCTGGAAACAGTACTTTGTCCGATACCCAACTCACGTGCTATCTGGATCTGAGTCATTCCCTCAGATGCCAAAAACGCAACTCTCTCTACAGCAGCATCGTTCCGATCAACATATGCTACCTTGAGAGAACCATCTTCGCCCTCTTTCAGTTCTGCGAAAAATGTACGACGCTTTGCAGCAGGCAAGCTACGTGATTTCTTGAAATCAATCTTTAATAACAACGAACCGCCCTGTACAACATCGGATAACTTCAAATTCAGGTCAATCAGTTCGTTATGCAATTTCATACCGCCATTGCTACCAACGACAATGGTAATTCCTTTCTGCTTCAATGACAGAAACCACTTATTAATGCTTTCTGCGTTTGCTTTATACTTTGGGAATAATGACTCCAAAGAATCAATCACTAACAGACGGTACTCATTATCTGCTTCAAAACCATCAAGCAAAACATCCCGATAATCTGGTTCACTGAGGTCGAAAAAAACTTTCTGCAACTTAAGAATCTCGTTAGTCACGAGAACTTTTACTCGGTTCAAGTCAGGAGTATCAATCAACTTGGCAAAGCGGGAAGTTACTTCTTCCAGTTCCATACCCGCATTCACATACACGGATTTAACAGCGGTATCTGTATCAAAGTGTTCTGCGAATCGACGCCCACTTGCAGCAGCACCAGCCAATTCCATTAACAACCATGACATACCTGCTCCGGGTGCAGCATCTACAACCGCTAACTGACCTTGCTTCAACAGATTAGAAAAGAACCAGTTCGGAGATGACTGACAGGAAACAGAACATGTAGGGAAAGAATCAAAAGACAAACGATTCATACTGGTCTCCTATAACTGAACGGGGCGAACGTATTCATACACATCTATATCAACTAAAGGCGTAAAACATATCTGCGAGTGCAACACATACGCCCCATCGACATTAGCTAAACGTACATCATAGTCCTTACCGACAATCGGTAAGAAGTGATAACTCTTCAACAACATGTCAGGTGTTGCTTGCTCTATGGAGTCTGGGACATCATCCAACGAATAACGACGTCCATCTTCCATACGTAGACCTTGAATACGATCTCCGACGACTTCCAGCAGAACGAAATCTTCCTTATGGACCAACTTATTAAGGTCTCTAAAATCTTTTGCCGTTATCTTCTGAGACGCTGTAAAATAACTCGATTCTGCGATATTTAAACTGAATGGTTCGGTCTCGGAGGTGCGACCAGCAATAGGAAAGGATAGCTCTTGCGCTTCGTTCTTAAACCAAACTAATCTATTTGCTTCATCCTTAATGACATACACTTCCCCACCACCTGAAAGCAGCGAATTTAAGCGGTTATCCGTGTGGTAGAGGTTTATACTAAGACTATCCTCTACGTATACCCGATTGCCATACTTATACTGCTTTGATGCATTTTCTTTCATCAACTTAGAAATGTCTGCTGTTAAATAGCAGTTTGCACCCAACCGCTCATACATATGGTTGTTATCGATGCGAAGAACATCTTTTGAAGGGAATAAACGAAGGATCTTGACCAACATATCGAAAACTAAGATACCTAGAATGGCATTAACTTCCTGATCGGAAGTAAGAGATGGGGAATACGTTCGAACCGAAGTACTCATATCAACAACTCCTAAAAAATTTTAAATCTCGATGAGTAGCTTCACATAAGCTAACTCACCTATGACGAGACACGAGCTGCACCAATTCACTATGAATTATGGTCAACTCAAATTTGCCTCTTCCAAACTCACCGGTCTGGACAAAAATAAAATCTTTTTAGGTATGCAGTCATAACCATGCACTCCGTTTTTATGATCGATACTGGAATCTCCGCTAATATTAGTCAGAACCTGCTGTCAAGATTAATACCGCAACTTTCTAAAAAAACTGTGAGTTTCTTCCTTATTCTTACCAACTCAAGGTTTTTAACAAGAAAAAACCCGCTCTTATGCGAGTCGGGCTTCATCATTAGCAGCTTTACAAATAAGCAATTACTTACATCATTACAAACAGTTAACATCTTGACTCAATGTCCAGCTGCTTATAAAAATAATTCGTCGCGATCGACATGGCACCCTTAAAATGGAAGGAGAGCTAAAAAATCTTTGTCTACGCCGACATAATTCTAGATTACGCCACTCTCCTTCCACACCTCTTCTCGACTCATCCCATGTCCCACACCATATAAAGCACTTACCACCTCCCCCACTGTAATTTTCCAAAAATTTTAACCTTCGATACTTACCATATTTCGCCCGTTATTTTTACAGAAGTACATTTGCGTGTCAGCGCGATGCACAACAGAATCAACCTGTTCACCTTCTCGAACAACTCCCCCACCAATCGATGTTGTCACTTCAATAAGATGTCCCTCATGGTCTAACCAACTTTTTTCTACCAACATACGTAACCGTTCTGCTATCGTAGTTAACTCCTGAACTGTTGTTGATGGAACAATAACTAAAAATTCTTCTCCTCCCCAACGACATACAGTATCAACATCTCGCAATCCTGATGTAATAGAGTTGGCAACCATTTGAAGTACACTATCCCCTACAGAATGTCCCCATACGTCGTTCACATATTTAAAACGATCAATATCTACAAACAAGATTCCATATGACGTTTTTTTTGACTTATTTGAAATATTTTCAAGTGTAATTTCACCAAAGCGTCTATTACCGACCTTTGTTAACTTATCAATAAGTGCATTGTTTCGTAATTTTTCAAATTCGGAATAAAAAATGTTCTTAGTATTAACTAAGGAAAAAGTCTCAACAGCACCAACGATATCCCCTTTCTTATCCTTCAAAGGAGATGCCGTGACAGTTACAGGAACACGATGACCTTGTTTGTGATGTAAAAAAACGTCTGTTGTTGCAACACTCCCATCACGAATTGTAGCTCTAAGAGGACAACCTTTAGTACACAGTTCTCGACCTTCCGCATCAACATGACAAAGAAGATTATCTGCACATCGCTTACCTAGAACTTCAGAAAAACTATATCCTGTTATTTCTTCCGCTGCTCCACTCCAAAATAGTATTTTACGTTTTTTATCTACAACATATAGACCATCAGAAAGAGCAGTTAATACATTTTCATAAAATTCGCATTCCATCGCTTTCGTCCTTAGCATAAAGGTTAACCTACCTAGTAAAGAACCTTAACGGGTTGATAGCAAGTACATTATCCACAACCAACTGCGAAATGTACTTATAACAACTACGCGAACAGCAATAAAAAAGACCTACTGTACAACAGCAGGTCTTTTAGGACATCTAAAAATCTACGCTAAACCCTAACTGAATATATTGGTCTGGAGCTGCGTAGTACTGATTATCAAACGCAAACCCAACCGTTGCAGTCAGTTCAACACCTTCCTCTGGAAGCCAACTTAATTTAACCCCAGCATCTCCCCAGTCCTGGTCTATTTGTCCTTTTCCATAGTCAAAGGAAGTTACACCTATCAATTCACCCTTCATACTTGGTCCCTCATCTTCATAACGATGGTTCCACGCACCCCAAATTGATACGGTAAGATCTTCTTTTACTAAACACCCTGTTTCAAGACCTAACCGAGTTTTGTTTGTAACAAAATCCCGTGAATCATACTTCGCAGGGAGTGGACCTGTGTCCTCTTCATAGTTATTAATTTTGATCTCTTGGACTTCATATTGCAAGAACGGTTGAACGATAAACGTGTTCTGTAATGCAAACAACCATGCAATATGAGCGACTCCACCTAAGACATAGCCATCAGTGTCACCTTCGGATGTAGTTGTTCCAGTACCATTGCTGTATGCTCGATCTAATGACAAATCGACATAGTTATACATAGCACCAAGTTTTATCTGAAGTCCCGTAGGTTCAGGCATGTAGCCAACAAAAAGACCAGGACCTACTAATGTCGAGTTCTGTCGCCCACCAAAAGATGACTCTACAGTTGTATTACCGACAAAAACACCTCCCCCAAAACTCCAACCAGAGCGCCAAAAATGAGTCATCCCCACTGCGCCATACCCATTGATATCATCTCCGGAAAACTCATAATCTGACCCAAAAGTTCCTAACCCCCAAAAACTTGTCAAAGAATCTTCTGAGTAACGTTGAGATTCAAGCAAAGAACGAAGGGTTAAGAGTGACATCCCTGAAATTCGTGGAGTAAGTGTTGAAAGGTCCTCTAACGATCTATTAACATCTTCAAAGGTTGTAAGTCCTGCAAACCCGTCATCATATTTCGCAATCCATGAAATAACTTTACCATCCGGATCCAGACCTAACCCAACAATAACAGTACCATCTTCTGAAATATCGCTAACCTGATACAAATTAAAGCCATCTAATTGAACGCCTTCCTTTTTTAAAAGACTATTCAACGATTCCATCCCTCTACTCACTGACCAACGAAACACCTCAGTACCAGATGCTACTTCTGATACTCCAACTATAATCGCACCATTTCCACTTATTGCTGAAGCTCCTGATGTTTTTCCTCCCGCTAATGTTCCCAAACCAACCATACCCTCTGACTGTGTCCACCGAAATGCTTGGTTTCCGTCATCAGTCTTCCCTGTACCAACAACCACTGAACCATCTGCGCTAACATCTGTTGCTTTAGACTCAAAAGATCCCGTAGGAAGGTCACCTAGCCCGACCATACCACTTGAGGAAGTCCACCTAAAAGCTTCAAAACCAGCATCGGATAAGCTCTCCCCAACAACAACAGAACCATCAGCATTAACTGCTAGTGCGCGTGAAAAATTAAAACCACCTGGCAATTCCCCAAGACCAACCATTCCCGATGCGGCGGTCCATCTAAAAGCTTCTTCATAACTTGAAGAGTTAGTTGAACTACCTACTACAACCTTTCCATCATCACTAATATTATATGCCGAAGAACTGGTCCCGCCAGATAAATATCCTAATCCAACCATTCCTAAGGTTGCAGTCCACCTAAATGCCTCATTACTACTTCCCGAATAAGCATCCCCTACCACTATTGTTCCATCTCCACTTACCCCACGCGCTGTTGACGAACCTCCAGAAGACAACTCACCTAAAAAAACATAGCTCCCATCTTGTCTTCGTATATAGGCTTTAGAAGAACGTCGCCCAACAATAACAGAGCCATCTCGATTCACCGCATTAGGAGCAAACTCGCTCGAAGGAAATGACACAAAGCTAGCAAATGCAATCACTTCAAAACAGCAAACCTGAACTAAAGCCATTAAAAAAACAAAGAAACCTATAACATAAACACGGTATTCCTTTAAACTCATATGTCACCCACGCATGTCGTTAAATTTCATACAGCACTAACAACATACCAAGATAACATCTAAAATTTATTATATTTTACACAAAATACACTGCCATAACCGACATAGTTAGGTCAGCATCATATGTTAAAATGCTTTCTCACGCCCTGCCGACCACAACACCTTGCAATTTTTCGACATATTCAGTACTGTGAAAACACATGGAGATGCTCTCCCTGTTGACTAAGCACCTACGCAGACAACTGCCTAAGCCAATAGTCATAGTACTGTAAGGGTAGCGGTGAACCATTCGCAGCACAGAACGGCAAATTTTAGCCAAAAAATGTTCACCACCAAAAACAACAGTCAACTAAAAACAACCAGTTACAACAAAACTACCTTTCATGGGGTTCAAGGGGTCGTGAGTTCAAATCTCGTCATCCCGACCAGAGAAATCAAGGGTTTGCAGCGATTCGCTGTAAACCCTTTTTTAGTGCGGCTGAACGTTGGCTGAACACCTGAATGTTCGTGAAAGTAGATATCTTCAATTAACACGCTGAAATACCATGACCACTAGGAGACTTACCAGTCAAGAATAAGTATTGCTGTTCACCAACAGAATAGATGGGGGAATACTTTTACTGTACACGCTTTCTTACCGAGCATGGCTTGCTTAAACGATAATCCCCTTGTTTTAACTCATAAACATCCGTTTCCCACACTGCGTTCAACTCATAAATATGCCAATTTAGCTCTGCTGGAAGAATTCCCTTTTTAAGCAATTCTTTTAAGCCTTTTTTTGCACCTGGGATGGTCTTGTACACAACTCCGCCCCCATAGCTTCCGTCTGCTTCTAAAAACGATTCTGGAAAAATAGAAGGAACACTGCCAACAGGAAGTGGCCCGAGCTTCACAGGAGCTTTTTCTTTAGCAAGTGAGATATCGTAGCTTGCGTCCCCTATAGTATAAACGTTGGAGCACATTCCGAGATTGGGCCACGCTAAAATAAGGACAAAAAGAAACAGAACAAATACGACTTCCGTAGTAATTACTTTATTTTTCATACTTTTCCTTTTTTCAATGATACGTCCATCTTCGTCAGCTACTTCAACCGACGTATTTAATCTGCTTTGTTTTTACAAAAAATATGATACAAGATGCGAAAGTAGCAACTTCAATTTTTATAATTTATTAAAAAGACTAGGAGGGGATGAATTGCCCCTAGTTTCGTAGACATTCTTGCCCTCGATTCAAATACATGTCATATTCAAATCACATTTTGATTTAAATAAGCGAGTATTCGAATCATGCTGACCTACATATGGAAATCAAAAAACTGGCCAACCTTCACATATGACGCAAACACAGTCCTGACTCCCCTTGGGCAATGCAGAAAACTGCAAGGCCAACTCCTGCAGCAATTGGCAACGCTTGATGAAAATTACTCTTTAGAAGCAGAAGCCACGTTACTTGAGGCAGAAGCATTACGTACATCTGAAATTGAAGGAGTCCAGCTTAACCCGCAATCCGTACGCTCGTCTGTAGCTCGCAAACTTGGTCTTGATGATGCTGGGGTAGGACATGTCGGTCAATATGAAGAAAATCTAGTAGACATTCTTCTAAATGCGACAACTCACAAAGAGTCCCCTCTTACAACAGATCAACTCTTTTCATGGCATGCTGCTCTATTCCCGACAGGGTATTCTGGAAGACATAAGATTCAAATTGGAGAATGGCGCTCAGATGAAGAAGGAGCTATGCAGGTTATCTCTGGAAGACCGGGAAGACAAATTATCCACTATGAAGCACCACCTGCCAAAGCATTAGAAGAAGAAATTGCTCAATTCCTAGAATGGTTCAATAGCGATGAGGCAAGCGATGGAATAATTAGAGCAGCTATCGCTCACTTTTGGTTTGTTACAATCCATCCTTTTGATGATGGCAATGGTCGCCTCGCTAGAATCATTACAGATATGGCTATGGCTCAGGATGAGAAGACTTCAAGACGTGCTTACAGTCTTTCCGCACAAATTGCTGGCAACCGCAAAGCATACTATCAAATCCTCGAAAAAACACAGAAGGGTGATGGAGACATTACAGAGTGGCTCCTCTGGTTCGTAGACTCACTTAAGCAAGCTATTCTAAAATCAAAAGAACTCATCAAAACGACGTTAGCTAAGGCTGACTTTTGGAAAACGCACTCTACTACTCCCATAAATGAAAGGCAGCGAAAGGTGCTCAACCGTCTTTTAGACGCTGGTTTTGATGGATTTGAAGGTGGGCTGACGAACAAGAAGTATACGAGCATAACAAAGGCGGCCTATGCTACCGCAACTCGTGACCTTGCCGATCTTGTTGAAAAGAAAATGCTTGTAAAAACAGCAGCTGGTAGAAGCACAAAATATGCTATCAAGTGGGGCAATTAACATCGTGTTCTCAGCATCTAACTGAACAAATTAGATCGGAAGATATCGTAAAAAGTCTATCTCCAAAACGTCTAACGCTCATAACATACTGAAATAAAAGACCATAACACAAAAGCCAACTGCATGGGGTTCAAGGGGTCGTGAGTTCAAATCTCGTCATCCCGACCTGAGAAATCAAAGGGGTTAGATCAATTTGATCTAACCCCTTTTTTAGTGCGCTTGAACACCTGTAGGTTGTGCAATCTATTTAAAGAATAAAACTTCTGATAAAAATCTCCACCCCGATCAGACGCAAAGACAAAAAAAGGTCTTACGTAACTACTGTAAGACCTTTTTGTTTAGTACTCTCAGGGATATTTACCCTTCGTAACCTGCGTGAAAGGCTGAAATGAAATTCAGCAGACACAACTTACCAAGTTACCTTCAACTATTTAAAAAACATTAAACAACGTATAAAAATAAGAGGGCATCATTAACTAAAAAAATTAAGAAACTGTAAAAACTAGGTATTATCTCGTAACATTGTTCAAATGCAGACTTAGCTCTTCAAGAATACTAATTGCGTCTTGTATTTTTTCAATACCCGCTTCGTCAGCAAAGTGTGCAAGAGCTGAATGCGATTTGGTAACAAGAACCGTGACTTCTTCCATTCCCTCAGCCGTCAACGATACAAGGCTCGACCTCTTGTCACGAGGATTAGCTACACGCTTAATAAGACCTTGGTTTTCAAGATTATTTATTATTTGAGTCATTGAGGTACGAGTAATCCCAACATGTTCTGCAACTTGACTAATTGGCACCCCATTTGGAAAACAAACATAAAGCAGACGTAATGCTTTGAAGTAATTCAAAGAAAAACCTGTCGTCTTTTCAGTAAATTGATAAATTGTATCTAAGAATTCCCCCAAAATCTGGCCGAGATTTAAAGTCATTTCTAAGTGCTCAGTGTTTATATCTGACACTTCAGAAACTTTATTCAATAAAGCTTTTTTGAATTCATTTCTTTCCATATTCTATACCTAAGACATATATTTCGCTAATTAATTTATTAGCTGAAAAATAGTCACCAAGAGACTGTTACGCTATTAACTAATATTATTAATAGCACACTTCATTACGATAATAATCTTCTATAACTCATTTTTTCTCAAAGAAAACTTTGAATTCTAGACCTGTCCCAAATGAAAAATTTGCCACAACATGGAATAGCTAATTAAATCAACACGAGCGCAATTACCTTCTTTAAGTTCATTAAAATGGTAATTACATCCAGTTAACTTAATAATGCCATAGAGAATACGATTCCTACAATAACACCTTCTTTATCACTCCTGTTTCTGGAGCAATCAATAGCATTATGGCGACGACAATAAAGTCATCAGTCAATTGCTAGAAATACGTCCACACACTGCAGGCACGATCTCAAAAGACAGCGAGTTCTTTAGTTATAATCAAATACAACTACATGTAGTATTTGACATTATAAGACAAATTCATCTTTTAATTTTTTACACCTTACAAACTGAGCTCCTTTCTTCAACTCTGTTAACTAACTCTTTATGCTTATAAAGTCCGTTTGCTTTGGGAACGCAAACGGTCAAAATTCCCTTACAGGATTTTTGCCAAATTTAGCTAAACAACTAAATGCTTATAAAAAAAGAAAATTTATCTTCATGCCAGATCTCTTTTGATAGCATTTTGTTGCAAAATCGAAACATGTTGCAACACTGCAATAGAACACTTCTATTTTTGAACACAAGTAGTTAGTGAGCTCACTCACTATTTTTCACACAAAAGCCCTCTTCAGAGATGCACCAGTGCAACATCACGTCCTAAAATTTCTTACTTATGTAAGCCTTTCATCTCTTCCGAGGATTCCTAAAAAAAAATTTACCCCTAGAGTAAATTTTTTTGACAAACCTTCCTACAAGCTACCCACAAAATTAAAATTATATATTTACAAAGCATTACAGACAAAACACTCTATGGCGTAAAACTACATCCCCCCCATAATCTCCTAAAAATTTTAGCTTACAAACATGTAGATCCTTTCTACTGGCATAAATGTTGCCCTCCTCTGAACGTTGGCTGAAACTGAATGCTGTCACTTACAGCTTCTTTAAACCAATGTTTTATGGAGGAAAAATGCGCTATTTTTTCAAAACGTTAATGCTCTTTTTTGCAGTAACCACTCTGATTATTTCTGCGACTTCTATGGATGCTCAAGCTCGGAAGATTACTCTTCGCCTTGGCCACCCAATGGCACCAGGTAACAATGTAACCCTTGGCTATGAAAAATTTAAAGAGCTCGTAGAAGAACGCTCTAACGGCAAAATTCGCGTTCAACTCTACGGAAATGCTATTCTCGGTAGTGACCGTGTAACCATGGAATCTGCACAGCGCGGCACTCTTGACCTCGCTTCCAGCTCTTCCCCGAACATGGCTAACTTCTCAAAAGCATTTATGGTGTTTGACCTTCCTTACGTAACCAGTCCTAAATATCAGGAAAAACTTTACGCAGCTCTAGATAACGGAGAGCTCGGAAAGTACCTTGCGGCTAAACTCGAGAAGATCAACCTTAAGCCCATCATGTACAGTGAATACGGCTACCGTAACTTTGTTGCTACCAAGAAAGAAATTAAATCTGTGGCAGACCTTGCTAACATGAAGGTACGTACCACTGCTTCTCCTGTAGAAGTAGCTGTTGCGTCCAAGCTTGGTATGAACCCAACTCCTATCGCATGGGGCGAAGTATACACAGCACTTCAGCAGGGCACCGTTGACGGCGAAGGTAACACCTTCTCTCTCCTCAATGATGCTAAACACACCGAAGTACTTAAGTACGCTATGGATTCTGCTCACAACTACTCAATGCATATTCTTCTTATGAACAAGAAGAAGTTCGACGGTCTTTCCCCAGAACTGCAGGAAGTAATTGTGTCCTCCGGTCGCGATGCGCTTGCTTACCAGCGTGGCATCACTGCTGAACTTGAAGCTAAAGCTGTTGAAGCTTTCAAAGCTCAAGGCATCAAAATTCATAAACTCAGCGATGCTGAGCGTACTGAATTCGTAAAACTTACCCGCCCAGTCTGGGACGAGTTTGCAAAAGATATCCCTGCGGATCTTCTCAAACTTGTTCAGGACACACAGAAGTAGTTCCGTTTAGGGGCAGGCTTCTGGGTCTGCCCCTTCCACAACAGCGGTTCTGCAGTAGGAGAAACAATGACAACTATTTCCCAGACAGCAGAAAATAAGTCCTGGCTTGCCTGGTTGGACGAAAACTTTGAGAAACCGTTTCTTTTTACGGGGATGCTTAGCATCATTCTCATTATTACTTTTCAGACTTTTTATAGATACATTGGAGCGTACTTTTCTTCCGATGCCTCAGCGGCAATCTGGACTGAAGAGCTCGCTCGTTTCATTTTTATCTGGATTTCGTACCTCGCTATTCCAGTTGCTATTAAAAACCGTAACAACATTCGCGTAGACATTGTCTATGACCGACTTCCAGCTCGTCTCCAACGTATGAGCTGGATTGTTGTAGACCTCTGCTTTCTTATTCTTGTTGCAGTTGTATTTTATATGGGGCTGAACCATCTTGAGATGCTCCTCGAGTTTCCTCAAGTAGCACCAGCCACCAATATGAGTTACTTCATCCCGTATCTCATTCTTCCTGTAGGCTTTGCCCTAATGGGTGTTCGTTTGCTTCAGGATATGTATAAGCAGGCTAAAGAATGTGGCTTGCTAGATACTTTTATCGGGTTTGCATTCACAGCAATTATCGCAGCTCCGGTACTTATTAGTGAAGATCTGAACACACTTCCTGTGCTGTTCGGGTACTTCCTCCTTTTCCTCGTAATTGGTGTACCTATTTCAATCGGTCTAGGTCTTGCTGCTACTGCTACCATTTACGCAACAGGAACTCTGCCGATTGAATACGTGGCACAGATTACATTCACATCAATCGACAGTTTCCCGATTATGGCTATCCCGTTCTTTATTGCAGCGGGTGTATTCATGGGAGCAGGTGGTCTTTCCAAACGCCTCTTGAACCTTGCGGATGAAATGCTCGGTTCACTCCACGGCGGTATGGCTCTGGCTACGATTGCGACTTGTATGTTCTTTGCAGCTATCTCCGGCTCCGGTCCTGCAACCGTAGCAGCTATTGGTTCTTTAACTATTCCGGCGATGGTTGAACGTGGCTACGACAAGCTTTTTGCAGCTGCTATTGTAGCCGCTTCTGGTGCTATTGGCGTAATGATTCCGCCGTCCAACCCGTTTGTAGTATATGGCGTATCTGCTCAGGTATCCATCGGTAAGCTCTTCATGGGTGGTATTGTTCCTGGTGTTCTCACCGGTCTTGCCCTCATGGTATATGCATACATCTACTCCAAAAAACGTGGCTGGAAAGGTGAAGCACGAGAACGTAATGCATCTACCTTTATGCGTGCGTTCTGGGATGCTAAGTGGGCACTCATGGTTCCTGTAATTATCCTCGGCGGTATTTACGGCGGCATCATGACCCCTACCGAAGCAGCAGCGCTTGCAGCGTTTTACGGTCTTGTTGTTGGTGTGTTCGTGTACCGCGAGCTTAACCTCAGCAACTTAGTACCAAGCTTCATGGAAGCTTGTTCCACCTCTGCGATCGTAATCGTGCTCATGGCGATGGCTACCATTTTTGGTAACATCATGACGATTGAACAGGTACCAACCACAATCGCGAATGCGATGATGAGCCTCACCAGCAACAAGCTGATGATTCTGTTCCTCATCAACATTCTTCTTCTGATTGTTGGTACATTTATGGAAGCTCTTGCTGCTATCGTTATCCTTACCCCAATCCTTCTCCCTATCGTGATGAAGGTTGGCGTGGATCCTGTCCACTTCGGTATCGTAATGGTAGTCAACCTCGCTGTTGGTTTTGTAACCCCGCCTGTAGGTGTAAACCTCTTCGTAGCAAGTGGTGTTGCGAATGCCAAAATCGAAAAGCTTTCCAAAGTGGCTATGCCGCTAGTAGGTCTGATGATCGCAGTTCTGCTTCTCATTACTTACATCCCAGCAATTCCACTTCTTTTCGTTAACTAGCAAACCGTAAAAATAAACGCCCTGCATAAAATAATGCAGGGCGTTTTTCATTTCTTCTGTCACATCTCCCACTCCCCTGTCTGAACGTAGAAGTTGAGATAACCATATGAATAGATAAAGTATGATGCTGACATCAAGATAAGTGAGTATTGCTGATGGGATTGAGGTACTGGGAGTGGCTGATATTGTTGGTAGGCTTTCGCTACGATAGGAAGACGCCCAAAGGTTACCCTTTCTAGCAGCTAGAACGTTACCATCTTGCCGCATTACTTTTAAAATCCGATAAAAATATTTTACCGATCAATGCTAACCACCTGTCAACTTGACGGAGAAGCTTGCGATGTCACGGGAATATCCGGAATAAAAAAATGCTGTGAATGGGGCGTAACTAGTTGCACATTACCCTTGGTTTTTAAGCGTGACATTCAAGCTGGGGAACCATATTGCAATGCACTGAAATCAAAATATGCATTTAACCTTTTTGAATCGCCACCAAAACCAATCCTAGGATATACAACATGACCATCTCTCCCCATCTGCGCGTCCGCATTGGCCTCGTCGCCTTAGGCACCCTGTTCCTCTGTAGCGTTTTTGGGTTTATGTATGCAGAAAAACTCCCATTTGCAGATGCCCTCTATTTTTCCGTTGTTACTGTAACCACCGTTGGCTATGGCGACATCCATCCCACAACAGGGGCTGGAAAAATTCTTGCTACCATTCTCATTCTCTCTGGCGTATGCACTTTCACCATCATCCTCACCAGCATGACCGAACGCCTACTAAATGCCAGAGAGAAACGTGAGCGCCTACAACGCCTTAACATGGTTATAGGGAGCTTTTTTAGCGAAGTGGGCACCAAACTCTTGTTTCAAATTTCCAACCTAGATACGAATCTGCCCACAGTGCAAAGCAGACTGGCCAATTGTGGCAAATGGCAGGCCAAAGACTTTGCCGGAGTACGCCAACACATGCTGGACTACCCCTTTGAAGCCCAACATGCAGGAAAGGATCTGGAAGAGCTCAAACAGCTATTACAAGCCCACACTCCTTTTTTAATGCGCATACTAGAAAACCCCAGCATGGCTGAACATGAACAATTTACAGATCTCATGTGGGCAACATTTCATCTCAAAGAAGAACTATTCAACCGAAGCACTCTCACCAATCTTCCAGAAACTGACATCAAACACCTGTCGGGCGATATCCACCGAGTGTACAAACTGTTGCTCTCCCAATGGATAGATTACATGCAACACCTGCAAACGGACTATCCTTACCTTTTCTCTCTCGCCGTTCGAACAAATCCGTTTGATAATACATCTAGCGCAATAGTGCGATAGCCCGGTTATGCCGTTATGCCGTTATGCAGTAGCAAGAGTATGCTATCCCACAAACTACTACCAAACCGTAAGATTCCTTGAAAAGGCACACGTCAAAAATCATAACATACTGATTTAAAATAATCTCACACGGAAACCAACGGCATGGGGTTCTAACGTTCCTCGCTAACACAAGAACCACCTAATCTAGCTCCATCGCGTGTTACACAAAAAATAGTAAGTTACCATAATGACCAATTATGAATTAAAAAAACAAGCTCCATAGGACCTACCTATGGAGCTTGTTCTTACTTTTCAGTCCAGATCGTTTTTACTTACGCAAATTTCTATTTTTGGATTCTTGAGCCGGATAAATCTCATTTTTCACGTTTCACGGTTTGTTTATAGTAGTCTCCCACGGCCTCGTGCAAGGCGTTGGCTGCTAACCAGGCGCAATGCTGGTCGTCAACAGGCAGGCAGTCAGCCCCCCCCAAACCTTCAAGAACGGTCTCTCCCGTAATGGCTGCAAGGTCGTCGCAGGGCTTACCCACGGCCAGCTCCGCAGCCATGGACCCGCTGATCATGCTTGAACCGCAGCCGTCAGTAGCGAACCCGGCATCACATACTGTGTCGTCGTTAATATACAGAAATATTCGTATAGTCTCACCGCACCCCCCAGTGGATGCGCCCTCGTAGTTGGCCTTGGCGGGTTTTCCCCGATGCGGAGGGTTGCGCCAACGCTCAAATCCCGCCTGCCCAAAGGCCTCAATGGTTTCGTTATTAATTTTACCCTGAAGTTCATTCACAATCTCATCAAAACTGGGCACTTTCTCATCCGTTTGTTAAATAGTTGTACTCTGCCTCAATACGAGGCTATGGAGTTTTTTTAACATTCAGACATTTATTCCTCAATAACAATTGGTTATCTAATTACAAAGTATACCTTGACCGGAGGAAACGTTCATTTTGTCTTATGAAGAAGCCACGCAACGCGCTGTCTACTTTTGTAACTAGTTTCTCTATTGGGCGAATTAATCTGATTCTAGAACAAAAAATATGGATAGCTAATTACGCCACAAGCCAACGACAGAGCATCGTGTTACGCAAAAAACGAAAGTTACCATGATGACTGATTATGAGCTAAAAAAGCTCCATAGGTACCATGACCTGTGGAGCTTTTCTGTATCCTTTAGAAAAAGGAAATCTGTAATTCAAGAACGGCTACGAAACTAGAGGCGATTCACCTTGCCATATGATATGTATTGCGCATTAATGTAACTCTATTTTCCAAATGGACATTTTGGGAAGGAGCAGTTCGCGCAATTAAGGCACATGCCGCCTTCGCCCATGGAAGCTAATTCTTCTCTAGTAAGTTGAATTCCTGCGAGCAGGCGCGGGAGGATGAGGTCGAGGCTGGTGTTTTTAAAGAATAAAGCACAAGCCGGAACGCCGAGTAATGGAATGGAACCTATTTTGCCCACAAGCGTCATGGCACCGGGGAGAATCGGCGCCCCGTAGAGCAGATTGTGCGCTCCGGCATCAAGCAGTCCTTGGCGGGTAACGTCGTCAGGATCTACAGAAAGTCCTGCTGTTGTAATGATAATATTGCAGCCAGCCTGAACAAACTTTTGAGCAGCGTCGCTGATTGCATTACGGTCGTCTGGAACAATGGTTGAACGGTGAATATTACCACCTAGACCAAGCAGTTTTTTATGGATGATGTCATGGAATTTGTCTTCAATTACTCCATTGAAGACTTCATCTCCTGTAATCAAAACACCGGCGCGAGGCTTCATTAGCGGGCGTACTTCGAACAGTGGTGTTTCCTGTAAGGTCTGCAAAGCCTGCTGGAATTGGAGGCGTTGTAGGTAAAGCGGAATGGCGCGGGTGCCGCCGATTTCTGTTCCCTTGCGCACAATTGTGTTCCCGTTACGTGATGCTGCCATGACTCCGGAGCACATGTTGAATCGCTTCATGGCATCTGTGTTAACCCTAAGAAGACCGTCCAATTCTGCGACTAGAGTTACCTTGCCTTCATGCGGTTCCTCTTTCGGACTTACACCAGAGCCGCACATGGCTGTGCCGAAGGCATTGGCACAGTCATCTTCATGTACCCATTCCTTACCAACTTCGGTTTCTGCAACGTAGACGTTGTTTTTGCCCATCTGTTGCAATCGACATAAATCGCCTGCTCCAAAAGTATCACCACGTTTAAACGCAGCACCTTTACTTGTGCCGGGAAGAATGCTGGTCATGTCATGCACTGCATCTTTACCTAGTGCGGTTTCAGAAGGCACGGCTTTGACTGCGTCCGGAACGGGAAAAACAATGTCTGATGGGACAGATAGAGTTGTGTGCCCTTCATATGGTGATTCTCCCTGACAGGCACGACACAGGGGGCCGTGTGCGGAAGGATATGGTTCTCCACAGGATGAACAAGGAACTATACTGCCCTTGCTACGCTTAATCAGCTTAGGCTTTGGAACGGTGATCGGGATGGTAGAAAGAATATCCGCACCGTAGCAGCCTATTTCTTTACGTAGTTTGTCAGAGTCTTGTTCCTGCTTTGGTTTTTCCTTCATCAACCATACAAGAATTTCAGAATCTTTCGGAATTTTGTTGATGTCCAGCCATACCCGAACCCCTTCACCAGTATGCTTGTCATATAGGCTCATGGCATATCGCCCCAGATTCAGCACATTCATCCATCCGTTACCAATAGTGCAAGGAGTAAGCATCTGAATTGCATCCGGCAAGCACCATGATGTTTCTGAAATGGCTTCGTAAAGAGTGCCTTCGGGCATGTGTTTTCTGGCTTCTTCCACCATATAACCGCCAATAAGCAGCCCCGGTGCAGGATAGTTGTGAAAGAGTGTGGCCATATCTATAAACTCATCAAAGGTGTGATCACCTATGTTTTTAAAAGCAGGTTCAATGCCGTAAGCTTGAGACATAATATTGCTCCAATAATCAATATGTTCTGATGACTACAGGGCGTAGTTAACTATGGTTTTTTCTGGAATAATATGTGGGGTTGGTGATGAGAATCCAAGCCGTTCGCTGTGGGAATAAATGTTCATCCGACCGTTGCGAACAAATCCCAGCAGTGTTCTGTTGGTTTGTTCCGCAAGATGGATTGCAGAGCTGGTAACAGCAGAAAATCCGGCTATGACCTGCGCGTTAACCGCAGCTGATTTACGCAGCATTTCATGGCTGACGCGTGAGGAAAGAAGGATCAGTCGAATTTTGTCGATATGGCCTGACTGTTTTGTTTGACCGATAGATTTGTCTAGCGCGTTATGTCTTCCTACATCCTCGCTGTAAGCGATAAGCGAAAGTTGTTGATCATACAGTGCACAAAAATGTGTGGCTCCTGTATTACTAAATAATGCCTGACATGCTTCAGATTCTTTTTGCAGGGAATGAACCTGAGCAGGGGTAAGAATGAAGTCGTTCCCGACTTCCGAGAAATTCTTTGACGCGCAACGAGCTTCAACGCTGTAACATGAACTGCTTAAACGAACGCCTTTGTGCCGAAGAATCTTGTGAACACGCTCCTTTCCTCCTTCGATTACAAGGCTAACCTCTGCCTCTTCCTTAGAGGTGTTGCAATATAGCAATTGTACCTCTTCATCAGTGGAAATGAATTGTTCAGTAATACAAAAGCCAAAAGCGAGGGCTACTTCGTTCCCTGGTGTACATTCAAGTGTGGCAATGGGGACTGTATTAAGTGTGATGAAAAGAGGAAATTCTACCAGGATTTGATCATCTGAAGGATGCGCCTGTTGCTCACGGTACCGCAGAATAGTTCGGGTCAACATGGGATGAACCAGTGAGCATAAATTTGGAGCGGGTGATGATTGTTTCGGCATAGAGATGTCCTATCCTGCTTAAAAAGTATTCCAAAGAGTATGGACAAGTGGTGTAAGTTTTTTCTGTGCAGCCTTCATATCAAGATGAATCAGGGTTAAAGGCGTAATAGTGAGGTCTGGAGTGGAAGTTGAACTGCGCAGATCGATGTTGTTGAGATAGATGTTGCATTTTTTGCAGTACTCAACACGTTCCGCAGACTGCTCTTCAACATGGAAATAGTGGATGGCTCCGGCTTCATCATTATTGCAGGCTGGGCAGGTGCCACGACGGAAATGCCATTGATGGGAACAGCAGGAGCAGTGCATCATTTTTTTACCGCCACCACCGGCAAGAAATTCGGACTGGTCTATGTCAGGGCGCTGTAGCACGCTGATGTCCGGAAATGATCCGCACACAGGACAGTATGCTTCCCGCCAGAAAATTTTAGACAACACCTCTGCGTGAACAGTTGCATATGCTCCCAGAATGCAGGCGAGAATTTGCTGGGTAATAAAAAACAAAAAGGCAGGTTGAATCTCTACTTTAAGAGCGCTGTCACGAAGCATGGATTCATTTGAATTCATTACAGCTCGAAACATATCAGGAAGAGTTATTTTACCTTTTGTAACAGCTTGTTTGAACTTGGCTACAGCAGGTTTTAGTGTGCCGATGTTTTCCAAATATACGAAAAGAGAAGACTCTATTTCCGGGTAATAGATTGCTGTCCATTCAAGATTGCTATCAGAAAGAACAGGGACACCTTGTTCAAGACGATCTTGTTGAAGAGCCGGCACAGGGCAGTCAACATCGCTTGCAAGCTTATCTGCGAGGGACTCTATAAGTTCACCGCGTGCAGAGAACAGTGCAGAAAAAGACTCGATAAGCGCTGTAAATGCAGGGTGTTTCTCACACGCTGCACGTGCTGTTTGCGATACTGAAAGTGTTTTGTATGGGGAAGTCACTTCATTTAAGGAAGAGGTGGCAGCAGTACGCATTTTCTTCTCCTGTCCAGACGGGGAGTGACGCAAACCGCCACTCCCCAGAGGGATATTTAGCTAGGATTTAGATGTGGAAGTCAAAGAGGAACGCAAGGAGGCAAAGAGCTGCCTGCGTGACTTAGGCGCAGGCGCCTCAGCAACTGCGTGGGCGTGGTATTGCTCCGGAGCCTCTGCAAGCAAGTAGATGACGTTTACATCATCAGGGTCTGCCAGCATTGCATTAGGATGAGCCTTTTTGACTGTTGCAAGACGCTTATTGGCAAGACGAAGTATTTCTTCTCTGTCGCCAAAGTTCATTGTGCCAGTCGGGCATGCTTGTACACACGCCGGAAGCTTGCCAGCCTGAATTCTGTCGATGCACATAATACATTTGGCCGGACGCTTGGTTGCCGCATCCCAGCGAGGGATATCATATGGGCAGGACTCCCTGATATACTGTAAATCTTCGTCGGAGAACTGCTTCATTTTATCCGTAAAGATAACAGCACCAGTTACTTCATCTTTAATGACAGCACCCTCTTCCACTGTGTCTGCTGCGCCCTGACAAGGAGGCTCAACACAGTGGCGGCATTGATCTGGAAAGAAGTTCCATTTGATTGTTTCTCCATCCAGATGCTCGTTGAAGCGTACCAGTTTGTAGTTATTCGCATTTAAATCAGGTGGATTCTGGTGTGTACCTACCTGTTTGGTTTTATTAGCCGGAAGCTCGTGCCATTCTTTGCAAGCAAGTTGGCAGCCGCGACAAGCCGTGCACCGTGTGGTGTCTATAAGAAAGGCTTTTGACATGTTCTTGCTCCTTTAATCCTGCTGAGTATGCAGCAGATGTGATGATCTACACTTCAATTTCGGTAAGCTTGTCTGCTTTACGGATATTGACGCAACTAGCCTTGTATTCCGGGATAGTTGTATTCGGATCACCTACAGAAGGAGTAAGTCTGTTCGTAGAATCACCAGTACCAGGGGTAGTCCAGCCGAAGCAGAACGGCATACCAATAAGGTGAACTGTTTTACCTTCTACCAAGAGTGGACGCATACGAACTGTCACCATCGCGATGGCTTCAACTTTACCGCGAATACTTTCCACAATCACACCGTCGCCGTTTGCAATGCCTTTTTCTTTAGCCAACTCAGGACTCATCTCAACATACAGCTGAGGCTCAGCTTCAAGCAGGTTCGGTACGTTTCGTGTTTCACCACCACCGCACCAGTGTTCGGTAAGGCTGTAGGTGGTGAGAACGATCGGGAAGTTCGGATCAGCAGGTTTGGCAAGTTTATCCATTTCACTGTCAATCTTCTTGTATACCGGACTGCTGAGCTGTTTAGAGAACGGATGAGAAGCAATAGGAGTTTCAACCGGTTCGTAATGCTCAGGGATAGGACCATCTTTTCTGCCTGGACCGAAAATCTGACCGTGTCCATGTTTACTCATGATGAATGGATGCTTGCCCTCTCCACTGGACATAGGCTTCCAGCCGCCATCAGGCACATCGCCAATCCATTTTTTGCCATCCCATTTGATAACAGCTTTTTTAGGGTTGAGCGGCATGCCATCTGCATTAACAGAAGCTCTGTTGTACAGGATACGGCGGTTTACAGGCCAACACCAAGCCCAGTTAGGGTACAGACCAATGTTCGCCTGCATGTCGGTCTGCTTAGGGTTACGGCGTTTTGCTTTGTTGCCGTCTTCTTCGGTGTAACTACCTGCGTAGAGCCAGTTGAGGGACATGGTGGAGCCATCGTCACCCAAGGCCGTAAAGGACGGAACCTGCTGACCTTTTTTGTATTTTTTGCCTTTAACAACGGTGTCTTTAGTGAACTGCCCGTTGATAAGGCGTGTCCAGTATTCAGCATCATATGTTTTAGGCCAGTTTTGCAGAGTAATTGCTTCCGGCAACTTGCCGCCATCTTTTTTGTACAGCTCTTGTACTTTGTTCATCAGAGGTACGAATGCTGCACCGAAGGAGCGCGCTTCTGCTTCCGGCTCAATGGCCTTGTCATGCCAACCAATCCAGCGACCGGAGTTAGTAACTGTGCCTTCTTTTTCTACACGGTGTGCAGATGGCAGCAGGAAGACTTCAGTTTTGATCTTTTTAGGATCAACGCCCGGACGGTGCCAGTTATCTGTTGTTTCGGAATGATGAAGTTCCTGTGTTACCAGCCAGTCCAAGTTGTCCAGTGCCTTACGCACCTTGTTGGAGTTTGGTACACTGTTCATCGGATTGAGGCCGATGATGAAACCACCAGTGATTTCATTTTTGTACATGCGGTCAAAGAGGAACATATAAGAATGGTCTGCGCCTTTTTCTATTTTTGGGAGCAGGCCGTAACAGTATCCGTTTTGGGCCGTTGCGTTTTCACCGAACCAACCTTTGAGCAAGCTGGTAAAGTACTTAGGCTTATGCTGCCACCAGTTTGCACTTTGGGTATCGTTGGAAACAGGTGTGTTGGCTTTGTTGTACTCTTCGTATGTCTGCCAATCGGCTTTTGGCATAGCCATGTAGCCTGGAATGATATGATAAAGGAGTGTGTGGTCAGTAGAACCCTGAACGTTCGGTTCACCGCGCAGCGCGTTGATGCCGCCGCCTGCTACACCAATGTTACCGAGAAGTAACTGAAGGATGGCAGCACTGCGGATGTTCTGTACACCAACTGTATGCTGGGTCCACCCAAGTGCATACATAATGGTGCCAGCTCGAGTGCCGGTGCCTGTGGAACTGAAGTTCTCATACACTTTGTTCAGGTTGTCTTTGGAAACACCCGTTACGGAAGACACGTTATCAATGGAGTAGCGTGAGAAGTGTTTTTTCAACAGATTGAAAACACAACGTGAGTGTTTGAGGGAGGTATCCTTTTTAGGTATGCCGTTTGAATCAAGATCAAACTTCCAAGTGCTTTGGTCGTATGTACGATTCTTAGGGTCATATCCACTAAAGAGACCATCATTAAATTCAAAATCTTCGCTCACGATATATGGAGCGTTGGTGTAATCGACTACATACTCTTTAAAGTACTTACCGTTTTCAAGCACGTAGTTAATCATACCACCCATGAAAGCGATATCTGTTCCTGAACGGATAGGTACATGGAAATCAGAACGGGCAGAAGTACGGGAGAACTTAGGGTCAACATGCATTACTGTTGCACCTGCGTCCTTAGCCCGCAGTACCCATTTGAAGGAAATAGGGTGATGTTCAGCGGCGTTACTGCCGATGATCAGAATTGAATCGGCATTCTTGATGTCGATCCAGTGGTTAGTCATAGCACCGCGTCCAAACGACTCTCCCAGAGCCGCTACAGTTGCGCTGTGTCAGATACGTGCCTGGTGGTCCATATGGACGACACCCAGGCTGCGCATAGCTTGATGGATAAGAGCACATTCCTCGTTGCTGGCATGCGAAGTACCGAGCAGGAACATTGATTCAAGACGGTTAACCGTCTGCCCTTTATCATTTTTTAAGATAATTTCTTTATCTCGGGTTTCTTTTACTTTTTTAGCAATCTTGGTGAGAACCCAGTCCCAATCCTTTTCTTCCCATTTATCGCTATATGGAGCACGGTACATAGGTTTTTTAACCCTGTGTTCGTTGCGTGACATGGAAAGAAGGGCTGCGCCTTTAGCGCAAAGTGCGCCTTCGTTGATTGGAAAATCTGGATCACCTTCTGTACTGATGAGCTTCCCGTCGCGAACATGTGCAATGATGTGACAGCTTACAGAACAGAAAGGACAAATAGTGATGACTTCCTTAGCACCCTTTGTTTTGAGGGAAGTGGCGTAGGCCTGTGCTTCCGTCAAATCAAAGCCCAGCTGTCCGAGGGAAAGGCATGCTACCCCTGCACTGGTAAGCTTAAGGAATCCTCGCCGAGTGACACTCATGTGTTGGCCTCCTGTAGTGAGTAAAAAATTGCACTGCATCCATACAATGCTCAGAGAAAACTCTCACACGCCACGCGCCCTGCATGCAATAAAAATGTTTAAAATCAATATGTTAACATTAGCACGGCTTTGGACACACCTTTCCTGTTCATGTGTTCTGAAATTTTTGGACACATGTTCGAATTGCAAGAAACAAATTATTTTTTGGAAACTGCTGGTGATGGCAGGTCTTTTATGGACCAATATTTGTCAGGAGCATATCCGAAGTGATCTGCAGCGGAAGAAAGAGCATATTGTTCTACATTTTCCAGCCAGCTTTTGTAGGATGAAATAAGGTGTCTTGCTGCTGTACTAAGTTGTGCAGAAGACCCTTTCCCAGCCTGTTGTTCTAACAACTTAACACCAAGTATTTTTTCAGATGCTTTAATTTTCCCCCAGGCTGCCCTGTATGACATACCTAATGCTTTGGCTGCTGCACTAAGAGATCCGGTATGTTCTATGTATTCAAGTAGCTGGAGCCTACCCTGTCCCATAAGGACTCCGGCGGAAGTTTCCAGCCAGAGATGAATTCGCATTGTTGGGGCGCCTGTCGTCATCTTCATATTCCATGTTAAACATTGTATTTATTATGCCCAACTAGATACAACAAAAAGCAAAAATGATACGATTTTAAGAAGTTACTCACCATTTGACACACAAATCATTAACTCCTGTAAAATAAGTATGTTAGCTTTATTAAAGTAGAAGTAGAACAGTCGTATGTTAAATAAAACATAACAATTGAAGGCTATTTGTATAACCTGTTTGAAACCTATGTCTTTTTAGACATAGGTGGTTGGAGTTCATCTGGTCCTACAGCAGATAAGTGGACACATAGCTAAGCTACAAACACAACGTACCAATTCATATCTGGGTGAACTATGTGCCATTTTTCCAACTGGCTATGGACAAAGAATCGGCCTTCAACATAAAAATTAGAAAAGAGCTGGTTAAACATCCGTATCAAAGTTTTTGCAGGTAATGAAAACTCTGCACCTCGAAGCTCTCTCTGAATTAATTTCGCCGAAGATATCGGGAACCATCTACTTGCAAGCTCGCAAAAACTTTTTTTACAGATCAATATAAAAATACTTAATTACGAAACCAACTCTATGGGATTCTGACGTTTCTAGCTATAGTTTTTGGAATAACGTAAGGCACTAGGCTAAAACGCCTCGTGTTACTCAAGAAATCAAAACTTACCATAATGCAGTCTTATGCGCTAAAAAAAGCTCCATAGGTACCATGACCTGTGGAGCTTTTCTGTATCCTTTAGAAAAAGAAAATCTGTAATTCAAAAACATCTACGAAACTAGAGGCGATTCCCTTTCATACTTTGTCACTTAATAAAAAATGCATTCTGAAGCCTTTTCTTACATGACTTCAGAATGCATTGCTTAACATAGATGCGGAAGCTCTATGCATTTTCATTGGAGCGTATAGCAATAATTATTTGGAAGAAGGCCATCCCATGCCGAAAGCATCCATAGCCATCGCAAAACTAGGCTGTGAACGCACAGTTTTGTTCGCTACAGCGTTGGTAGAAGCATTGCTCACTGCTTTTTTAGTTTTCTCGTCACGTTTCTCCTGTTGTTCTTCTGTTTTCATTCTACTAACTGTGGTGGCACTAATCTCATTACTCATGACACTACTCCTTAGTTATGGTGGATTTACCCACGTTAGCGCAGGACGTGCCATTTCTCTAAAAAACTTTGTTTTACAGACTTTTATATAAAAATTTATCGTATTTGTAGTTTACATACGGCAATGTTTTATGCACTAAAAATGAACATATGGTAAAAAATTAACCAGAAGGTATTTATGAGCATTGCACTAATTGCCCCGTATGCTGAGCTTGCAAGCTTAAGCCGTGGATTATGCCAAGATATGAATCTTGATGTCGCTGTATATACAGGCAATATGGAAGATGGCCTTAAGGTCGCGAAAGACATTTCGCTGCAGGGGGTGGACCTAATCATCAGCCGGGGAATAACAGCTGAACTAATTAGGAAAGGAGTGGATGTACCTGTTGTGGACATCAACGTTTCGGCCTTTGATGTATATCAAAGTATGTTGCCCCACCTTAAAGAGAAAAAAAGGATCGGCGTAGTAGGCCACGAAGACATTATTAGGAAGTCCAAGTACATAAATTCCTCTTTGCAGCTTAATGTCTCATTTTTTGCCATCGCAAATCTTAACAACATAGACGAGATAATAGTAGCCACAAAAGCCAATGATATTGAGGTGATTATTGGGGATACAACTGCATGCGAAAGCGCGATGCAGCATGGTTTACGCTCAAGCCTTGTTAACAGTGGGATAGATTCCGTCATCAATGCGCTCCAGTATGCAGTGGCAACACATGACTATCTTGTGCAAAAGGCAACCTCTGCAAGTAAATTACAAGCAGTCTTGGATACAATGGACTGCGGAGCTCTTGTAGCGAGTCCTTCGGGAGCTATTCTTCACTATAATATGACTGCAAAAAAGACTTTTTCTGAGCATACATTGCTGAATGCTCCTACTATGAATTCTTTCTTCCCTAAGACAGACTGGGCTTCTGTCGCTAACGGTAGTCGAAAATTTGTACAGGATATTGTTTTTGTACAAAACTCGCGGTTTTCTATTCTTATCCAGCCTCATGGACATGAAAATAAAGTAGAATATATAACTTGTACCTTTCATGATGCTAAACGAGTAAAAAATCTTGAAAACTCTTTCAGAAGGTCAGAGGCAAAAAAAGCACTTTCTGCTAAACATAACTTTGGCTCTATTCTGCATAAAAGCCCTGCAATGGGTGAGAGCGTAAAAAAAGCACAAAAGTACTGTAAGACAGAGAGCAATATTTTGCTGGTTGGAGAAACAGGAACAGGAAAAGAACTTTTTGCTCAAAGTATACACAATAGTAGTTCTCGGGCAAAAAACAACTTTGTGGCTATCAATTGTGGTGCACTTTCGGAAGATTTGCTTGAAAGTGAGCTTTTCGGATACGAGGAGGGAGCGTTTACCGGCGCTCTAAAGGGCGGCAAAACTGGTGTGTTCGAGCTTGCCCACAATGGTACCCTTTTTTTAGATGAAATTAATGCGACGAGCCAAAAATTACAAACACGGCTACTACGTACGCTTCAGGAACGTGAAATCAGACGCGTAGGCTCAAACGTTGTGTTGCCTGTAAATGTCCGGGTTATTGCAGCTTCCAACACTCCCTTGGATGAGGAGGTCTACAATGGAAGTTTCAGGATGGATCTATTTTTCAGGCTCAGTGTACTAGATATTACAATCCCGCCGCTACGACAGCGTTCTGATGATATCTACAATCTTTTTAATTTCTTCTTAGGGGAGCATTGCAGCAGGCACTCAATTCCCGTTCCTGCCGTATCTGCAAATACAAAAAAGAGCTTACTTGCCTACCCGTGGCCAGGGAACGTTCGGGAGCTTCGAAACTTTGCTGAGAAATACGCTATTCTTTACCCTGAAGTGATTACACCGGGCACACCGCAATCTTGGATTACAAAATCCTTGCAACCAGATCTGCAGGGAACTCTCGAAGAAATTACTGCTTCAATACTGCAAAAAGTCCTTGAAGAGGAATCAGGAAATATAAGCCGTGCTGCCCGCCGAATGGGCATCAGCAGAAATACGTTTCGAAAAAAATTGTAGTGGTGCAAGGGAAGACCTCGCCGCAAGCTTGACCTCAAAAGACACATATCAAAAACAAGGGCCATCATGTTACACATAAAATCAAAAGTACCATAATGACCATTGCGTGCTAAAAAAGCTCCATAGGCAGTTACCTATGGAGCTTTAATCGTTCAAGCTATCCCCTTAAAAGGGCAATTATTTGATGCTGATTCAATTTAACGGAAAAGCTTCTAGCATTTTCATGATGATGAAGCTTAAGCTTGCAAGAGTTTTTCAATCAACACCTGTAACTCATTTGCCATATTGGTCAACTCAGTCACTGACTGAGCAGAACTGGCCATAGTCCTTTCTGTCTCTTCAGCAATATTCTTAACTTCCTCGGCACTGCGGCTAATCTGCTCACTGGCAGCAGACTGCTGTTCACTCGCGGTAGCAATATTCCGAACCTGATCCGCTGTAGTTTCGATCATCTGCACGATAGACTGAAGGGAATCACCAGCAGCTGTGGCAAGTTCTGTGGACGTACCTACAGTCTGCATTGTACGTTCCATTCCGAGAATATTTTCCTGCGAGGCCTGTTGGATAGCCATAACGACCTGCCCTACTTCTTGAGTAGCATCCATAGTCTTTTCTGCCAACTTGCGTACTTCATCAGCGACTACTGCAAACCCACGTCCAGCATCCCCAGCACGAGCGGCTTCAATGGCGGCGTTAAGGGCTAGCAGATTAGTTTGATCCGCAATGTCCGTAATCACATTCATAATATGATTAATGCCTTCAGCCTTCGACCCCAACTCGTTAAGGCTCGATTTCATCTGCACGGACTGTTCATCAACATGATTTATCGCTTCGCTGACTGACTCGACAACATTCGCACCGCTCTCAGCTCCTTTGCGCGCATCCTCAGCGTTCCCTGCCGCGCTGTTCGCATTACGAGCAATTTCCAAAACAGTCGCATTCATTTCTTCCATGGCTGTTGCCGTTTCAGCGCTTCGCTCGAGTTGTATGTGAGATCCAGCAACGGCCCTGTCGATGTTTGCGGAAAGAGTATCTGCAGCTCCAGTCACACGCCGAACAATACCCTCTAAATGCCCTGCGGCTTCTAGTACCTTCTCACGACGGGCTTCCGCCTCCTCTTTAGCTTCAAGGGCATCGTGCATCGCTTGTCGAGATTGTTCTGCTGCACGATCTACCTCCGCCATCCTTTCCTCCAGCTCTTCGTTAAGATTACGAATATTCTTCGTATTGCGGTCTATCTCCTCGTTGAGATGTTCTTCCTGTGCCTTTGCCCCCTTATAAAGGATAAAAGCCAACGGCATGAGGATAAGAAGGAAGTATAGGCTGCTGACAATGGAGTTGACATAACTCTGCCTGCGGATGGCTTCTAGATCAGAAATATCTATGTCCGCTCCAGCAATATAACGGGTTCCATCAGATGCGTTCATAGGGACAAAAATAGAACGAAACGTCCCGTAGCTGTCGGTGTACGTTGCGTAAGTAACCTTTCCAATACGCAAGGCCTTGAGCATTTCAGGTCCAGCATCGTCATAAGGAGCAAGGTACTTCACAGAACCATTCCGCAACTCCTGCGCTGTTGCACTAGTGGAAGTATGGAGCACAGAACCATCGACCAGCTTCATAGTATAGACATAAGCAAACCCTGCAGTGTTGGCGTACCTGGAAAGCCTTTTGACAACATCATAAAATTCATCATGCCCCACGTTACCAGCGCGTACATGAACGTTGAACTTATCAGGAACAACGCTCACCGTAGCCGTAGCCCCTGAAAGAAGATCATGATCGACTTGCTCCATTTTCTGGCTAATTGTCGACTGACAACTATACACAGCATGTAAAAAGAGACCAAGGAGGAACAGAAGGAATCCAGCAAGAATAAGTTTATTTTGTCTAGTCACTGTTGATTTCCCAATTGTTTAAGTGTGAACCCAGAGAAGAAGGGAAATACGAAGCTCAATTAAATCCCAAATAAATAAACACAACCATCATGTATCTAATGCTAAAACACCTCTAATTAGACTGATGTTTTAACATAGCACTATGTACAACCTCCAATATAAACGGTTACAGTTAATGAGCGACAGAATGAACAACGTTTATTCTGTCATACATGAATGCATACTAAATATTTAAACATGATCAAAAAAATATTTTACACTTTTTTTACATAGCATCACTGCAACATTAGTAAAGAAAAGCCCTCGACATTAGTAATATCGAGGGCTTTTCTTTTTTTATTAAGTTTTTTTAGCAGATATTTTTTATTTAGTTACATGCATCACATCTCATATTTGATGTACAACATTAAAAATATAAAGCCTGCATCCTATCACAAACAACTATCTTGCAGCATAACTTAGTATTCACTTTTCGTAACAAGATCACTTTCTACAGAAAGTTACCATATCGCTCATATTGTCTCATTCTAAATACTCTGTTGCTTTTCTCGACACCATGATTTCACAACATCTCAACCAGCTCTAGAATATTAAAAACAAAAAATCATGGTCTGTTGGGTACGGACGTCGATACAGCTCAGTACTCACAATAATTATCCATCATCACAGTCAAATACATCAACCAGACATCATTATATCCAATGAAGAGCTTAAACATATTTCTACTGTTCTGTTGTCTTACTCCGTTTTTGTGGAACTCCTCTGCACTTGCAGCTGATCAGCAGATAACAACCACAGAGAGTACCCCCCTCCTCAATTCAACGACCGCTACGGTAAATCTGAATGTAGGAATTTTAAACGGACAAGCACGTGAACTCGTTTATGATATAGATACGGGAAAAAAGGTCAGTGAACTCACTTGGAGACTAAAGAACGTCCCTATGGTAGGACTTTCCGGTTCAATTGCTTTACCTTGGCGGATGAAACTAAATATTTCTGGATGGATTAAAGCAAATGAAGCTCAAGCGAAAATGGATGACTATGACTGGGTTCATGAAAAATATGGAGAGGATTGGTGCCACCATTCTCGTACGGACACAAAGCTAACTCGAGGCGAACTTTTTGATATTAATTTAGGTGTTCTTATTTATAAGAACAACAACTTCAAAACGTTTGGTGTCGTGGGATTTACTCATGACCATTGGCGTTGGCAGGACGGTGCTGGAACATATACTTATTCTATAAATGGCTTTAGAGACACCCACGGCACTTTCCCAGACCTTGTTGGCATTACATATGAACAGTGGTTTTATGCTCCATATGTAGGATTGCAGCTACATTATCAATACAAAGACTGGAGTATTGCTGGCCGACTAAATGGTAGCAGGTGGACTTGGGCAGAAGATGAAGATCATCATGTGACTAGAGATTTAGTATTTCGAGATTCTTTTAAAAACGTCCCTTTTTTAATGGCTGGACTCGACGTTAGCTATCCTGTTTCAGATAGATTGAGTCTAAAGACCAGTCTGGACTACAAACGTTTTTATCATACTATCGGCAATACAAGTATGTCTGGAGCAGAATCAGGATACTTCCATAACGGAGCAGGTATTGAACTGTTTTGGTGGATGTTTTCAATTGGAGCAGCATATGCTTTTTAGGTAAGGTAAAGATTGCATAACCTACAATTACGCGCCGCCCCCAAAAGATCATCAGACAGTTACCAATGAAGCTTTTCTTACTCTTCAATCCAAATATATTATGCTGATAGTTACGAGAAAATTTTACAACAGGAGCTCGAAAACCCATTATAATAATAACCAACTATAGAGCTTATCAAACAGACGCTCTATTCGTCTCTACTCGTTACATAACCGTAACGAATTAACTGATAGTCATCATGACGAAATTTATCACTCAAATCGTTAACCGTATCTTCAGGTATCCCAAGTCCCTTTAAAAGATTCCGCCCATGGGCGAGAGTGCTTTCAATATAATCTGTGTGCACATGCTTGATCCCCATAGCCAATAATTCATCTTTATCCGCAAGCGAGTGTACACGCACATAAAGATCTACATGCGGATAAAGGCGTTGCAGGGTTATGGCTAAGGCCTTAGCATGCTCAGCATCTTTCGAATTTATATAGATTGTAGAGGCTGTTCTTAACGATACAGCTTCTTGCATGGTGTAACTATAAACATTACCAAAATAAACCTTACGCCCCAACTGCTTGCCTTTGCATACCCGATTGTAATCATGATCAATAGCTACATGTGGAACATCTGCCTCCTCTAACAGAAAGTCGATGAGTTGAGCGCCTACGTCGTAGCCAATGATAACCACATGTTGGTTCAAATCGGTAATAGGAAGCAGCTCCTTCGTAGTTGGTTTAATATCAAAACGACGTGCCAGCCAATCACCGTATTTCACGATAATCGGAGTCATACTCATACTAGCAACAACTATCAGCATCACCAAGGTGTATCCTTGGTTGTTCAACAATCCCACTAAGAACGATGTCCCCAAAAGGACAAAAGCTAGCTCACCAACTTGGGATAGATATAAACCTGTTCGAATTACTGCCGATCGACTGATACCAAAAAAAGGGACAAGCCCGATTAATACCACGCTCTTTATAAATAGTATAATCGGCACATGTAAAAGAAGTAGATCCCACCGCTGAAATAACTCTTCAACGTTTATAGACATACCAACAGCAACGAAAAAGAGGCCCATTAACGTTGACTTGAACGGAGCTACTATAGCCTCGATCTGATACCGAAAATCAGAAGCTGAGAGGATCATCCCAAGTAAAAATGCTCCAAGCGTCATAGAAATACCAACATGTTCAACAGCCCATGACGCATAGATCACCGCAAGAAATAGCGCCAGCCCGAAAACTCCCATTTGCCGTCGACGCGCACAATAGTTCAAAACGGCTGGCAGTACATAACGTCCAACGACTAAAATACTCGTAAGCACCCCCACCACTAGGATGCTCTTTTCCCATAAAGGAATACCAAATTGAGACTGCGTATGAGCCAAAATAGGAATAAAAGCCATAATCGGAATGACCCAAAGATCCTGTGCCATAAGAATTGCAAAAATGGTTTTTCCATGCTCTGACCCCAATTCTCCACGGTCACCCAGAATTGAAATTACGATAGCCGTGGAAGACATTGCAAAGGCCAAACCAACTATAATTGCCGTTTTCCATGGCACAGAAACAAATAAAAAGAGGTAAAAGAATAGCATTACCGCAGTCACAACCATTTGTGCCGACCCTAAACCAAAAATCATACGACGCATGGCCCAGAATTTCTTTGGGCGCATCTCCAACCCCACAGTAAATAAAAATAACACAACCCCGAGTTCGGCAACGCTCTGTAATTCTTCCACAGCATCAAAAGCAACTGGCCCCGGCGTGTGCGGACCTATAAGGGTACCCGCAACGATCGACCCGAGAATCACACCAAAGCCAAGTCGTTCAAATACGATAATTGAAAAAGCTGCTGCTGCAAGAAAAAGGATAATTGCAAAAAGCACTGAAGACATATCCATAAATTCTCATCCTAACATTTTGAATCATATCGCTATATCTAGCTAGACCGATGACAAAAGAGAGGGTTAAAAAATATTCTCTTCGATACCAAATAACTCTTGTTAATATATCACGGCTATCGATTCATTTGAACAGATAGGACATTAAGGACAGAATTAAATCTGAATCGCCACTAAACTACTAGATACCACTCTTGCTTACTGAACAGGCGCAAAACATCTATGGGTTCTGCCAGCTATTTCAGAAGTAGAATGACGAACCGCCCTATATTCTTTGACACTCTTTTGTAACAGGATTAGTTACCATATTACTCATTACGGCTATCATTATAGCGATGCTTATTAGCGATCTCACTGTTTCCGTCGTGCTACGCAAAAAATTAAACGTTACCATAACGGGTTATTACACTCAAAAAAGAAGCTCCATAGGCATTGCCTGTGGAGCTTTTTTGTATCCTTCAAAAAATTGAATTCATAACTCAAGAGTACCCACGAACCAAAGAGTAATTCAGTCGATGGAGCATTGGACAGCAGGGCGTCAACCTCGATTCTTGACGTCTTTGCGCCAATCATTGAGCGGCGCATAGCAGCCCTGCCCTTCATGCTGAGATTTGCGCACCTCTTCACTATACTTTGGATCGAGCATCAGCTTGCAAATATAGCGGATATTTTTTTCGTCCCACAACAAATCAGGACACCGCTTGGTGTATCCGTATTTCTGATGGGATTCGGAACAAGGATCACGCAGACAGCACCAGCCACAACCAACACACGGCTCATTCTCCTTGGTAAGCGGATCCATCTGTCGAATATCCGAAAAAAAATCAAAATCGTCGAACATGGCTAAGCCCTAATTTCTTGTGCAGTTAGCTTCACATCAGCTCCAGCGTTAGTTTGCACATGCTAGTTCTTACAATGACTATTTTCAAGTAAACCTTGCTGGTTATCCCCAATACATTGGTCTCGAATAACTTGTGATCAAACATAACAGATGGACTAGCCCAACCACCAGTTCTGACTGTTCCTAATTACATGCTTGTGGACACCCAATTAATTTAAAAAGTCTAACAAGTTTGATTTATGTCAAAGTAATATAAAAAGATTGAGCATACTCCCTAGACATCGACAATGAAACAGCAACTATTTCATGTGCAGGAGAATAATAATGTCACAATTGATAGCTACACTAACCAACCAGCACAAAGATCTTCTCGAAGGATTTTCAGAGATAAAAAAACTTGGCGTTTGCTCCAAAGAAGGTCAAAGAAAATTACTTTCCTTGAAAGGCGCTTTAGTCACTCATTTAAATAAAGAAGATCGGGAACTGTATCCTATTCTCAAAAGGGCAGCTGAATCTGATTCTGATTTAAAGCGGATGTTGGATTCTTATCTTGTCGAAATGAATCAGATCACCAAAGATGTTATACAATTCTTTGAAAAGTACTCACACGGTGGTGAAGGACTCGAATTTGCAAAAGACTACGGTCGACTTGTCGGAATTCTTACCCGCAGAACCCGAAAAGAAGAATTAACTATTTATAAAAAATTTGAGGCACTAAAAACAAAATAAACTTTATTATGCGTGGTCGCGCATTGATAGAAACCCGTGCTTTTTTAGCCAAGAGGAACCTCTTTCCTTTTCAAAAGGAAACTGAGAGTTCAATAATCATAACAAGATACTAACACCAAACCACTTAACAATGAAACAAACTGCATGGGCTTCAAGGGGCGTGAGTGCAAATCTCATCATCCCGACAAGAAATTAAAGGGGTTAGATCAAATTGACCTAAACCCTTTTTAAGTGCGGTTAAACACCGGCTGAATACCTGCTTGCTTATCTCTATCTAAATATTCGAGAAAAACACCAGTAAAATCTATAGCGCTAAGGCTTTTGCAATAAATGTAGATATTCGGTTAGCCAAGTTTGATAAAACCGCTCAACTAACTCTACCTAGCATATCAAATTCCATCTTTTCTTCGCTTAGGGTAACATTGCGGGTAAATATTAGAAGTCTGTTTGATGTTATAATCGGTAGGAGAAAGTATGGTTAGGAAAACACTGACACTTGTTGCCCTCATAGTAATGATGGCAATTTCTCCTGTTTCTTTCGCGCAGGATCCATCCATTATCCGCATAGGGTTGGGTGATCCTATTGACTCTGAAATGGGCGCAATCGCAACCCGGTTCAAAGAAATCGTGGAAAGTCGTACTGACGGTAACGTTGAAATACGAATATACCCTAATGGTCAGCTCGGTGATGAAACCGAAATGATTCAGGACGTTCGTCGTGGCAACCTTGATATGGCAGTTATAGGTATTGCGAACCTCGTTCCTATTGTTAACAAACTTGGTTTGCTTACCCTTCCTTACCTCTTTGATAACATGTACGAAGTCGTTCGCGGTTCTTCCGGTCCTGCTCACGACATGCTCAACGAGTTCGCTGTTAAAGAAGGTGGCTTCCGCATTCTTGGTTGGACTTACACCGGCTACCGCTACCTTTCCAACGCAGTACACCCAATCAAGACCCTTGCTGACATAAAAGACATGAAATTCCGTGTTCCTAAGTCCGCAGTTATTATTGAGACCTACCGTTCTTGGGGTGCTATCCCAGTGCCGATCCCTTGGGCAGATACCTATATTGCTCTTCAACTAGGTGCAGTAGATGGCCAGTGCTACGGTTACATTACCTTTCAGGCAGCTGCGTTTGACGAAGTGCAAAAGTTCATCACTGAGGCACACTACACGTACCAGCTCCAACCTATGATTATTTCGGAGCGTATCTTCAAGAAGTTTTCTCCTGAGATGCAGGAAATATTCGTTGAAGCAGGCCGCTATGCTCAGCAATACTGCCTCGCATTCCAACTCATGAATGCTACTCGCGTTAAGGCAGAGCTTATCGCTTCAGGTATCCAAATCGACAATCTCGAAGACGAAAAAGAGTGGAAACGCCTTGCAATTGAAAACGTATGGCCCAAAGTGACTAACTTTATTGGCGGTCAGAAAGTACTTGATCGTTACCTCGGTTACATCGGCAAAAAATAGCTAGCAGGTGCAATTTGGAACTGGTGCTTGTCACCGGCTCATTTCCATTCAATTAAGGCACCGATGCTTTCATATTGTAATCCTGTAACAAACTTGTAGACGCCCGCAGCAAAGTAATTGCAGGTGAGGACAGCACGACGCAAACCATGCTCTTCGAAGCACTTACGGAACGAATGCCGTCAGAGTATATCGAAAGATGTCTACTTGCAGCATCAAAAACCACTTAACATTATGATATTAAATAACTTTAACAAACAAACCAGCTGCATAATTTCAAGAAAACGTGGGTTGAATTTTCGTCGTCCCGACCAATTAAACAAAACGGCTGCCTGTTAAGGCAGCCTTTATTATATGATCAGTTAACAATACTTTCTAAACATAACCCTTGTATATCTTTGTGTTTTGTTTTTCGCATTGAATAGTTACCCATGAGGTCGCTTCTTTTTCATTGCCTTTATCTTCAATGCAACATCTTTCCAGCGCTCTTTTTCTATTCGCTCTGAGCTCTTGTGCTGACGCTCTTCAAGATATTCCAGTTCACGCCGCATTTTCTGATAGCTGACAAGACGTGCTTCCTCTAGCTCACCCTTTTCAACAGCTTTCCTGACAGCACAAGCTGGCTCGTTCATATGCGTGCAATCTGCAAAACGACACAGCTGAGCAAGAGATTCTATGTCAGAAAAGGCGGTATCCAATCCACCACCATTACCCCAAAAAGCAATCTCACGAATACCAGGGTTATCTATAACAATAGAACCACACGGAAGAACAAGCAGATCACGTGATGTTGTTGTATGTTTGCCTTTCCCTACGCTCTTACTTATTTCCCCAGTTTGCTGAAGATTTTCACCAGCAAGCCGGTTAATCAGCGTAGATTTACCGGCACCTGAGGAACCTATCAGCGCTACAGATTCACCTTTATAAAGATACTCAGTAAGCTGAGTAAGCCCTGTAGGATCCTCTTTTGAAAGCAAAAGTACCGGCACACCAAACACAAGTGATTCTACCTCTACAACAAACTGTTCAGGCTCATCATGCAAGTCGCCCTTGGTGAGTACAACAACAGGATTAATACCACAGTTGTATGCCAGCGTAATATATCGTTCGATACGCCGAGGGTTAAAGTCATGATCAAGACCGCAGACAACAAAAACAGTCTCTAGATTAGTCGCAATAAGCTGCTCTTTACACGCATTGCCCATCGCATCCTGACTACCAGATGCTCCACGTGATAGAGCATTTTTTCTTGGAAGGACATACGTTATAACAGAGTCTTTTACGAGAACCCAATCCCCAATTGCAGGAAACCGTTCCACAACACCATGAAAGAATGTTCCCCCAATGGTTGTTAACCATTCAGAACTCCCATCAGAAACAAGAAGCATATTTTTACGCACACCAGTTACGCGAGCTATTTTGCCTTTAATTTCTTTCAGCAAGTCATAATTCTCTTGAAAAAACTTACTCCAGCCTAACAAAGCAAGAGAGTGGACTGAACGCCCTGAGCCATCACTACTATTTGATTTCATGTATTATCTCACAACAGTGCACATGTGCATCAAACTACACAAGGCACAAGAAAAATATATGCCAAGAGTAAAGATTGCATCTGTGCTTAATGATAAAGAAAAACGGGGGGTCTGCTCAAAGGGAACAAAAAAAGTCCCCCACAAACACGAGTTGATTCGAAGTAGGAAGGCGGTTGCAGATAACAGGGCAACCAGAAAAGACAAATGCCTGAACAGGCATTCTCGGCATTAAGCCGCTTTATTCTTTATTTGAAAAAAGTACGCTAGCAACTATGTAGCGCACTGAAAAAATATGTCTAGGCCCTGTTAACGGCAACCTGCTGACACATCATCCATAATAGCTTTAAACACAAAAACTCCTTTGAGTACAATCAATGCTATATAGATTCCTCTAGCAAGACAGGTCAACCCATTACTTTCAATAAAAGCTAACGCCCTGCCCTGCGATAGGCCCTCAAAAAGGTAACCAGTTAAGAACAAAAACATAGCGAGTTAACACAAAGTCATATTGAAAGATGATAACCCCTCTAACAAAAATAACATGTAACAATCGCCCCAAGCTCAACAAACACTGACTCAGGCATACTGAACAAATAACGACCTGAAATATCGGCAACCATCTTTTAAGACTCTCTATATAACCTCAAACAAGCTGAAGGACCAACACTTGCTAAGAAAACTCCTGCATAAGGCCCACGACAACATCTTTAATTGATAATTTTTTTGAAAAAAGCTCTTCATTGGTGAACCTACCGGACACCACGTACAAATTAAGTATAAAGCGGCACGATTGATGCAGCATATTGTTGTAACAACACAGATTGGAAGTAAGACTAGATCTATATCATTCTAAAAAAATTAGAATATTTTTATTACCCCTTTACCATACACAGCAAATACTTTCTTAAACGTGCCAAAATAATTGGCAGTATTGTTTCATTATGACTGAGCGAAAATATTACTTTAACTTTATGTGAGTCATATAAAAAAGACCTTTTGCTGCACTTAAGAGAGGATATTATGCATCATATGGACCATCTTGCACAACTATCTACAGCCTTAAATACTCCTGAATTGGTCTGGGAGCCGGACGGAACATGCATGTTATCACTTGATAACAACGCAATACAACTGGAAAAAATAACAGATACCCGTACGTTGTTCCGTGGCATTGTTGGACAGCTTCCCCCTTCTACTTCTGCCGAATTGCTTGAAAATATTCTTACAGCCAACCTCACACTTCAAGCAGCCTCTGGCATTGTTTTTGCCTTTGAACCAGAAAGCAGGTCACTCATTCTTCAAGGAGAATTAGAGTCTGACCCAACACAACTGGATTGCATTACATTTTGTGAAGTTTTCATCGAAGCCATTGAATTCAACCAGAACGTCTTAGAAAAATACAGTGACACAATCACTGATACAGCTATTGATACAATTACTGCTCCGCAACATTTCTTAAAGGTATAGCTATGAATTCAACCACATCTGTTACCAATACATTACAGACTCAGCTTGGCGTTACCATTGGGAAGCCTTCCACAGAAAATAACCAAAACGAAACCTCCATTTCTGTCACCGGTAATAAGATTAAAGGACGTCTCCTTGGTATTTTTCAAAATTTAAAAGGCATAAAAAATCTATCGTATTTTCAGCAACACCGCAGTAGCGATGTTAAATCACAAGCTATTTTACTACGTAGCATTTCTGCAAAATATCATGACAGTGAAAAGACCGCTTCTATCACCAACGAATTTGGACTAAACAATGGAGGAATTAATCCAAAGCCCCTGACAACACGCACCCTGGATAAGCTCCTTACTAAATTAGAGGGGATAGAAACTACTGCTGTAGCTCCTAAGCCAACAACACGTGCAGAAGCTGGACAAGTTGCGATTGATGCTTCGATTGCAAGCTTCCCGTACCACGGCAAACTTGATTCCATTAATGCTGCGGAAATAAATTTTTTTGGCAAAGCAACAGGTTGGGATTCTGCGCGAGAACTTACTCGGAATATAGGAAAACTCACCAAAATGGATAATATTGGTCATCAAGGCTTAATTTTTGATAAAAAATCTGGCCTTACTGCGTATGTTATGCAAAATCCGGCTCAAAAAGAGTTGCGTATTGTATTTGGTGGCACTTCATCCGGTAAAAACTTTGGTGGCTTATGGTCACGTCAAGCCCATAATCTTGGCTTTGTAAAACATCAATGGGGAGCTAACAAAGCGAATGCCACAAATTATAAAATCCCAGAAAGCTACAAACAAGCAGCTCAAATAACACAAGATGTTATTGATATGATTAAACACGATCCAGTGTATAAAGAATATTCTGTTGTTACTTCTGGACATTCCAAAGGTGGTGGCGAAGCTGCTTTTGCTGCACTTAAAAGTACTGGGCAAAGCAAAACAGACGGCACAACAACACCAACAAAAGCGATTTGCTTTTCCAGCGCAGAATTTGGACGAGGAATTATTGACTCTTTAAGCGAGCAGGAAAAAACGAAAGCGCTGGATAGTATTACCCATTACAATATCGCCGGTGATCTTGTTCCCAAAATGGGAAAACTCCTTACCGGGCTAAGTCATTTTGGTAAGATTGTTACACTACCCGCAAGCGGTCGCATTCCCGGCCCGCTGGATAGACACGACAAGTTTAATAAGCAAATTATGCAGTATGCTTTGCGGCAGAGTGTCTAATCCACATTTTACATTGATACAACAACAGACGTGAGAAAAATAAAAGTCTTCCCGCGTCTGTTGTTTTTCATTCAACACCTTCAAACAATAAAACTAAACTATTCAAGGTAGTAAAAGACACTCTGCAACGAATTCACTCGTATAGATAAGTGATTAAAAAAATAAGATAGTTAGCTATATCCTCATCCGTGCCATAAGATTTATTCATACAGCTTATCTGAAAAGATGGGTTGTTTTAACGAATAGCAAAGATATCAATATAATCAAGGCACGACACACTACGACACTTACAACCAAATATTTAAAATAATTTAAAAAAATACCATCTCTGAACAATACGCTGACATCAAAACTTACCCAGTTCAGATCTCGTAATCCTGACCATTAAAGCTGTCAGCAGTATTTCCAAGAATAACTTTCAAAGCTAAATTCAAATCCCGCACCGCATCCCTCCTACAAAATTACTTATTATTTTGAACAACTTATACTCAGAAATTCTCCACAAAAACAAGGTTTGCGGAACCCTTATCACTGTTCACCACAAATCCCTTTTTGTCCTAACGAGTTCTGAGTTTAAGTTGCCTGCCCAAGATGACTCAAAATAGACTAGCAGAAGAATCTGCATTAATTATGAAATTAAAGCCAATTCGTTTACAATTGACCATTCACTTTCGGTTTGTAATAGATAAGTAGTGGATTATCTTCGAGGAACAATACGGGAAAATCCAAACAAGATAGGAGAATCAACATGGCTGACTTAAAAGATATGTACCAGTGTCAGGTAAGCAACTGCGGATATGTATACGATCCTGACAAAGGAGAACCAAAAACCAACACCCCTCCTGGAACAGCTTTCAAAGACCTTCCTGACGATTGGAAGTGCCCTTTTTGCGGTTCTTCGAAAAAAACATTCAGGCCACTAGCAGGTCCAGGATCAGTTATTGAAGAAGGCAGCTAAGGTCCGTTAATTGTGTAGACAGCACTTTCTGAACCTCCACTCCCCAGACTTAACCTAAGCCTGGTCGTTGCTGTCGATCCAAAAATATCATCCATCGCATGTTCTCCAAACGATGGGTGCAGACTGCCCATAGGCTCCAAGCCAGTGAGCATCGTCACTCCTGTGCATCAGATAGGCAAATCGCTTCCTTGCACTCTCTTGTAGTAGGGTCAGTCATCATATTACTCATTACACGCCAATAAAAAAGAGGGAGTAAATCACTCCCTCTCTTCTTTTTACATTTACATCTCAGAACATTAGCCCTGCTGTATAGGCACTATAAGAATCTCAACCCTGCGGTTTACAGAATCTGATGAGGATATTGGACGAGTCTCACCATAACCGACAGCACGAATTCTATGAGGAGCAACTCCATTACGAATCAGTTCGTCTTTTACAGCCATTGCCCGACGTTCAGACAGTTTCTGGTTGTAAGAAGCAGAACCCCTTGTGTCCGTATGACCACCAACTTCAATTGTTGTTTGCGGATATTTATTCAAAACATCAGCTATCCGCCTTAACTCATAATAAGCACCGGGTTTGAGCGTGCTTTTATCAAAATCAAAATACGCTTCTCCCTTAAAGGTCGCACGCAGCACATCCTGTTCTCTTCGCACGCTGGCAGCTTCAGAAGCAGCAATGGCATTACGTAGATCCTGCTCCTGCATATCCATATATCTTCCAATCTGGTTACCAGCCAAACCACCAACTAAGGCACCAATACCGGCACCAATAAGAGTACCCTTTGTATCCTTGCCAATTGCTTGTCCTACAATAGCACCAACACCGGCGCCAATACCAGCTCCATAAGCTGTGCCCTTTTGTTGTTGCGTATGTAAACTTGTGCACCCAAACATAGTCGCACACAAAAAGCACACCAACAGCACTTTACAATATCGAACCATTTCGTGTCTCTCCTTACGGTTCTGTTTTATTATATATTTATTTTTTGCACTTTCGATTATCATTCGACGTACAAAGAGTTATCTCACTTCTTATATATGAATTTAGCAATGTGTCATGAGCACCCTATCCTGCAAAAAGTAGAGCTGCCAACTGAAAAATACAGACTATTAACTGAATTACTGTTAGTGAAAGTAATAAAAATCTTATTGTACAAACAGTTATAGTCACACTAACAACACTTTTAAGAATATGCATATCTCCCCTTAAAAAGGGGAAACAAGCTATAGTATGAAATAGCTATCTTTTTTTCTTCTCATAAACATATACACACTACAATTTAATAAAGACTTAAGTTAAAACTGAATAAAACTTACTAAAAGTTATTGCCTTTTGTCTTTTTTCTAACATAACAATACGATATGAAAATATCTTTCTTAGAAACAACTACATCACGTTTAATTGGGAGTAATATCAAATCACGTCAGCACAACCATAAAAAAAGGGTTCAGATCAAATCGATCTGAACTCTTTTTTTATGACTACCCATCCGTAACAACAGATACTATCCAGCCAAATATAATATATTGTCCCGACGTGCTGAATTAATCTTTACCATTTCAGTAAGTCTATTAAATTTGAATACTTGTCAGTCCAAATTGGAATTTTCTGTCGAGCTGTCACCTTATGCCACTCAGCGTTATGAATTAGTTGGTTAACAACAGGCCCTCTTCGTCCCATAACTACATATACTGATGGAGATTTTCCAAGCTTTTGATCTTCATGTTTGATGCTCAAGTCCTTTCTTATTAAGCAAACTAATCCAAGCTCTTTGGCAAGCTCCCCCATCAGCGGTTCTAAATTTAGAAAACGGTTCGAAATGTGGAATACTAACACACCGTCCGTCTTTATTTTAGTCAAATACAGTTCAAGAGCTTCCTTGGTCAGCAAGTGCACTGGTATCGCATCAGAACTGAACGCATCCAAAATAATCATACCATATTCATGGGCGTGAGCATTGGCCAACGCAAGCCGAGCATCCCCAAGAACCACCTCAAAACTCCCTTTCATACCTGACAAAAAGTTAAAGTACTGGGTATTACGAGCAATTTTTTCAACATCAGGATCAATTTCGTAAAAAACAAAATGATCTTGAGGAGTGGCATAACTGGAAACCGAACCTGTTCCAAGGCCAACGACGGCTATAGGTTGAGTTAAGTCCGCCCTATTATAGGCTGCAAACACATCACCAATAGGTCCACTAGGATGATAGTAGGAAAGGGGCTGTTTTTGAAAAGTTGGGTCGAGGAACTGAGAACCATGCACCGTCGTTCCATGATAGAGGTAGCGTATCCCTCTTGCAGGGTTAGCAATCACACGCTTTACACCAAAAAAGTTACGAGAAGCGTACAGTTGGTTCCCCTTATACATATCCGTGAAATAGCCAAGTGAAAGTAACACCACCCCAAATGCCAAAGCAAAACGAATGGGTCTTGTCTTAAAAGTAAAACAACTTAACGCAGCCGGTACAAAGAATAATGCAAGGAAAGTTAACCAATTACCAAGCTCAATCATTTGCGCGCCAATGAAAACTGCGCAAACAAAAACGGCTAGCAGTAACGGTAAGAGAACATCTAACAGCTTATCTGAGGAGGTATCTTGCCTTAATTTTACACCTGGTAACATCAGGCATGCGAGAAACATTGTTATGGGATATTCGACGACTCGACTAAAAACGACAGGGGCAACCAATGTATTAAACACCCCGCCAAGGACGCCGCCAATTGACATCCAAAAATAAAATTCGGTTAAGTACCTTGAATTTGGGCGGCTTTTTGCCAGCTCTCCATGACAAACCATGGCAGCAACAAAAAACATTAAGAGATGCGTTGGGATAAGTAACAATTCCAGATTATTAAGCGAAAAGAAAAATAAAGGAGAAAGAGGAATAATCACAAAAGGCATGATGCGAACCATGAAATCGTGAGGTAAGACTTGCCTTCTAGCAAACACCAATATGAATGTTACTAAGTACAAAGCTAGAGGCAAAACCCACAAAAGCGGAATGGCAGCAAGATTTGTCGTAATATACGTTGTGACGCTCAACATCATGCTTGAAGGAATAAATGAAGTAAGCACCCAGAAGGCTCTCTGCCGTCCAGATGGTTTGCTAAGCTGTTGCGCTGGTTCCGCAGCTATTGAATTGCTATCCTTATTGTTCTCAACACGCCGCCTACGTTCCAAGAAAATTAAGCAAGACAACGTCATAACAATGAGCAAACCATACCCATAACTCCAAACCCTGTTTTGTTCGATAACCCCCATCAATGGTTCGAATATAACAGGATAGCCCAACAGCGCTAGTAAGCTTCCAACGTTACTTGCAGAATACAAAAAATAAGGATCACTAGAAGAAGGATCATTCGTTTTTGAAAACCAACTTTGGAGCATTGGAGCACTGCTTGAAATGACAAAAAAAGGCAGAGCAACGAACACTATCAGACGTCCCAAAAGTAACAGTACGGGGTTCGCGTCTGCGGGAGGAGTTGTATTATATACAATGGTAATAGGTAATACCGCGACTGTAATACCCATTAATATCATATGATATTTTGCTTGGCGGAGAGTTCCGAGCCATTTAATCGATAAATGCACGTATGCATATCCCAGCAACAATACAGCCTGAAAAAACATCATACAGGTATTCCAAACCGCTGGCGCACCACCATACAGCGGAAGGAGCATCTTACCTACAATCGGTTGAATCAAGAACAAGAGGAAAGCACTCATAAAAATTGTAGATGCATAAAGAAATACCATGCGGTCTCGCTTCCTCTTCTTACAAAAATATTTTTTACAACACCCTACAGTGCGACGGCAACAACTCCACTATTCATCCCTATTTTCGCTCTTTTTCCTTATTAAAAAATGATTTTACCTCGACAACTCTCATCCCTATTAATTCCTCACAGCAATAGAAACGTCGCCTTACGAATAGTCCCTACGACAAAAAACAACGCCGCTTAATGCCATAGCCCCTATAAGAGAATCTACATAGCATTCAAGCGGCGTAAGTTTTCAATCTTTCAAAATATTTTAAATAATATCTATAGCCAAATCAAAACAGTGAGGTATTTCCCTTTGCAACTGCAAGGGGAACGAGTACCACAAAAGCAGGCTCCCTCGTACCTCAAGCGAGATTACAGCCACCATTTAGCGTAGAACTATTTTGCATACATAACGGAAAGTTTCCATGACACAAATCCCCCATATTTCTTTTCGCATAAAAACAAACTCAAAACTCGAATTTGAAATAGTCACGCTTAAGGAGCTATTTTCCAGACAAAAGTATATCCAGAACGACTTAAAACTGCCGCATCGGATTAACTTTTACCATATTTTATTCATAACGAAAGGAACGGGCACTCATCATATTGACTTTACACCCTATGATCTATGCAAAGGAAGTGTACTATTTATTGCGCCCAGCCAAGTTCACGCCTTTGAAATCAACGATGCTTTGGATGGATTCCTCATTCTGTTTACAGAGCAATTTATCCTGAAAAATCTAGGGCAAACTGATTTCGCATCACTCGCACGTACTTACAACTATCACTCCAGATCTCCACTCGTTGAAGGAACGAGTGCAGATAAAAAAGAACTTTTGCAGACGTTCAAAAAAATACATGACGAATTCATGCAACCCGCTGACCTTGCAACAGAAGAGATCCTGAGATTGCAGCTTAAACTTCTTCTTCTAAAAGTTGAACGCATAACCCAAACACTTCCAGCAGACAGTCATGATTCAGACTGGAGCAATCTTTTTACGCTGTTTCGTAGACAGGTTAAAAATAGCTATACCGAAACACGAAATGCGGCAGACTATGCAGCTATGCTGAACATTTCCTACAAGCATCTCAATACCATCTGCAAAGCAATGGCAGGCAAGACTGCTAAAGAATTTATTGATACGTATGTTGTTCTGGAAATAAAGCGCCAATTGTCCATGTTTACCATCTCAACGAAAGAACTGGCTTTTCAAATTGGTTTTGACGAACCTACAAATCTTGTTAAATTTTTCAAAAAACATACGCGCTATACCCCACAGCAGTTTAAAACAGCTTTTTTAAGTTAGCGCAAACCGCCTTTCCTCGCCTTAAAAACAAACCACTCAGTTCGACATTTACCATCTTTTTTCTCGAATCAACCTATTCTACTTCTGCTCTAGTTGGCATTTGTTTTCCACGAATTCAGAAACAACATAAACGAGCCTCGTCGATGACAAGCGCAAAAAATGAAATTCACGCCAACAACATGAGATCCCAATGAATATTGCTGAAATCTACAATATGTTTGACCAAATAGGCTGCTTAACCTTTGCAACTATTGAAAATGGTATTCCACAGACTCGAATTGCTCACCTTTTTGCTTACGACGCCGAAGGGTTATATTTTCGAACAATGATTACGAAACCATTTTACAAGCAGTTAACCGACTCAAAGAAGGTTTCCATCTGTGGTATGTTTCCCTCAACGTCCATCAGTCATGATGATCAGGGAATGCCTTACTTTCCTCCAGGCTATACAATCCGTGTGACTGGCGATGTTATTGAAGTACCTTTTGATACGCTCAGAAAGAAAGCTGAAAACAATGAATTGTTTCAGCTTGGTGTGAAAGATATTGAAAAATATCCTGCTATGGTCACATTCTGCCTTCATAAGGCGTGGGGGGAGATTTTTGACTTTGATTTCGAAATGGAAAAACGCTCCCATAAACTATTACGCACATCATTCTCTATTGGAGGACTTCAAAATCCCGCGCCTACGGTCCGAATCACTGAAAAATGTATCTCTTGTGGTAAGTGTTTTAAAAGATGCTCATTTAAAGCCATTATCAAACATGAAGATACTTATCGAATTGATCCGAAAAGATGTGACGTATGCGGTGATTGCTACATGGCTTGCCCTGTGAAAGCTATCGAGTATCTAAATACAGACCTAATCAACACCCAAAAAAGTGATGGATGCGACGATTGCTGCATGTTTTGTTCTACGAAGAGAAATGAGTCTCTATAAGGCATTATCAAGCAAAGAAACGGCAAACTAGTATGAAGCTAGTTTGCCGTTTTTTCTTCACCATTTTTCCAGCCACTTGATAACTCTATGCAGAATGAGGAATGACTACCAACCCTCCCCTTAGCTCTTGTGGCATTTTCAAGTTATCCCATCTCATGCCCTCCAAGAATCTTAATAACTATCCCTTGTTATTTTTAATGAAATGAAACTAAATTTAAGCTAAACAGAACATGCTAAACAAAAACAGCGCAATATATTAATATCAATACATTATTTTCTGTATTGCCGAGTCTTCCAGCATCAGGTAAGCGTTACTGGTAAAAACCACCAACGCCACTGCTACGGCGTTAAGTATGTGATCGATATATTCAGAGGGTGAATTCACATATTGTTTTGAAATTGTAAGGAACATCATTCATCACACATGGACTCGACAATTCCAACGACAGTTACATGCCACGACTGCGGACTGACACAACAGCTCCCTGAAATGCCTGTAGGGACAAAAGCAATCTGTACCCGTTGCGGCTCTGTACTGTTCCAAAAAACAAACGATACCACCCAGCGCACATTGGCACTTTCCCTTACCGGACTCATTCTTTTTGCCATTGCCAATGCGTACCCATTTCTTTCTATGCAAGTAGAAGGAAAAATTCAGGAAACAACACTACTCACCGGTATTACGTGGCTATTTACCCATCACATGCAGGGGCTCTCTGCCCTTGTCCTACTTACCAGTATCGCTATACCGCTGATTCAACTTCTTGCGCTGGTCTTCATACTCACTCCTATTCAAATGGGAAAACTGGCTCCCAAAACCGGAACCATCTTTCGAACAGTCCGACACCTGATGCCATGGAGCATGATGGAAGTCTTCCTGTTGGGTATTCTAGTCTCCATGATCAAGCTCGGCAAAATGGCCACCCTTATCCCCGGCACCGCAATATGGGCATACGGCGGATTAATTCTGGTGCTTATCGCTGCATTTGCCGGATTGAATCCGCACGACATATGGAAACGACTCCCTGTAACAACATCTGAAGACAGCTCAGACGGTCTCACACAGTCTGCCACATGCCATAGCTGCTCTCTGGAAAGCGACATACCGCAAACACACCATACAGCCTGCCCCCGCTGCGGAGCCGGGATGCATGTTCGCAAGCCCAAAAGCCTTGAACGAACAACGGCACTGGTTGTGGCCGCCATCGTTTTATACATTCCAGCAAATCTGCTGCCCATCACTGTAACTCAAGTTTTTGGAAGCTCTCAGGCAGATACCATTATGAGCGGGGTTATTTTTTTCATGCTCTCAGGATCATGGCATATTGCGCTTGTTATTTTTATTGCCAGCATACTTATCCCCCTCCTGAAGCTCATCACGCTGGTATATCTCCTGCTATCTGTAAAATTTCGACATCAATGGAAACCGGAAACCCGCACCAGAATGTACCGATTAACAGAAGCTGTAGGCCGTTGGTCTATGGTTGATGTGTATGTGGTAACGGTGCTGGTTGCGCTGGTTCAACTTGACCCGTTTGCTGCCATTCAAGCAGGACCGGGAGCTATCTATTTTGCTGCTGTCGTGGTTATCACCATGCTCGCGGCAGAAAGCTTTGACCCCAGACTCATATGGGATCAGAAGGAAGAATAAATGTCTGAAGAAAATAGTACTCCGTCATCATCTGAAAAGCTGCCACAGGCATCCGTCTGTAAGAAAAAGAGCTTTTCATTAATTTGGATTGTTCCACTTGTTGCCCTGCTCATCGGCCTTGGACTGGTTTACACAGCCATGACAGAAAAAGGCCCGACAGTCATAATTACGTTTGCTTCTGCTGAAGGGCTTGAAGCCGGAAAAACCAAGGTAAAATATAAAGATGTGGAAATCGGCAAAGTAGAATCAGTCGAACTTGCCGAAGATTTTGAACACGTCCAAGTTACTGTCTCCCTCGTAAAACGGGCAAATACATACCTGAACGAAGAAACCCGTTTCTGGGTTGTACGCCCACGCCTTAGCGGTGGCTCAGTAACAGGTTTAGGCACACTACTCTCCGGCGCATACATTGCGGTTGATCCGGGCAAGGGAGGAGAATCACAGTACGAATTCATCGGACTGGAAATTCCACCTGTAGTCACAGAAGACACCCCCGGAAAACTCTTCACTCTCAAAGCAACCGACCTTGGCTCTCTAGACTACGGTTCTCCTATCTACTACCGCGGCATTAAAATTGGCCAAGTAGTTGGGTACGAGTTACAAAAAGGCGGCGAAGGCATAGACATTACCGTTTTTGTTGATGCTCCATATGACGAATACGTAAAGAACACCTCTCGATTCTGGCTGGCATCCGGAATGGATCTTGAAATGGATGCAGACGGCATCCGTTTTGATACGGAATCCCTGGTAAGTCTGCTCATAGGTGGAATATCCTTATCCAACCCAGCCCACCTCAAAGGCACTCCAGTTGCTGATTCCGGTGACATTTTCCAACTGTTCCCGACGCGCGAAGCAGCAATGAAGGAACAGTTTATCGAAAAAGAATACTACGTCCTCAAATTTGCCCAGTCTGTTCGAGGTCTTGCCATTGGTGCACCTGTAGAATTCAAGGGCTTCCCTGTGGGACACGTAGTTGATATCGGCATTGAATTTGATTGGAAAAGCGGTGAAGTACTTGTACCTGTTCGCATTGAAGTGGAGCAGGAGCGTTTGAAACGTATTGCATCCAGTACAGGCGAAGCAGATACAGGCGCTATGCTCGATTTACTTATTGAGCATGGTCTGCGTGGTCAGGTTCGCACAGGAAACCTGCTTACAGGCAAGCTCTACGTTGCATTAGACTTCTTTAAAAACGTAGAACCGGCAAAGCTTCTTTCAGAAAATGGGGTGACTGAAATTCCAACGACACCAACACCGATTGAAGAATTGACCAGCAACATGTCTGCTCTGCTCGAAAAACTCCAGAAAGTTCCAATGGAAGAAATTGGTAACAATGCTGTAGAAACATTACAGAGCATTAAAGAAACAAGTGAAAAACTGGAACGTCTTGCAGATTCTGACGAACTCCGCCTTACATTTCAGAAAGCGCATGAGACCATGGAAGGAGCTAACAATCTGTTAGCCAAAGACTCTCCAACAGTTGTAGAATTACAACGCGCACTGCGTGAGATGAGTGAAGCTGCCAGAGCTGTCCGCTCATTGGCAGACCAGCTTGAACGTCATCCGGAATCTTTACTCCGAGGAAAAGAGGGAAAATAATGCGCAAAGCTGTATCAATCACCCTGCTACTTGCAGGACTATGTTTCGTGCTGACTGCATGTGGAAAGATGTCTCCATCTTCTTCGTATTACGTTCTCACAAGTTCCAGCCAGATGGCTTCTCAAGCACAGCCGCTCAGCGACCTAAGCGTCGGTGTGGGGCCAGTCATAGTTCCCGGCCATCTTGATCGCGCACAAATAGTGACAACCACAGGACAGAACAGCATCACCATCCACGAATACCAGCGGTGGGGCGATTCGTTCAAATCACAGGTAGAAGAAACACTAGCAGAAAACATCTCTATTCTGCTTCAGACACCTAAAGTTGCTGTATACCCATGGGAACGAGCGCAACGCCCTGAATATCAGATTTATGTCACAATCCGCCGATTTGAAGGCAAAGCAAACATAGATGTAACACTTGACGCTATCTGGCAAATTGTTGACGTTGATACTGACAAGTCCCTACTGACACGTCACTTTGTCCAGACCTTCCCCGTAACAGGGGATACAATGAGTGCGTATGTGCAGACACAAAGCGACGCTCTGGAAGCGCTAAGTCAGGAAGTTGCTAAGGGGCTGCACTCAGTAGCAGCACAATAAAAAAGAAAAGCAGGTTGAATTACTTCAATCTGCCTTTCTTTTTTATTAGCCACGTTCATCCGCAAGACTACTTGAGACTTCTACAGACTCATACCCGTCACCTGTTATGACCTCGCCAGCAACGCACTGCTCATAACGGATGCCCCATTCTTTCATCTCCAAAAAAATTGGAATTAATGACTCGCCAAGCTCAGTAAGAGAATATTCTACTCTGGGTGGAACCTCGTTATAGGCTTCACGCAAAACTAGCCTGTCTGCTTCAAGTTCTCGCAGCTGTTTTGTCAGCATGCGCTGGGTAATTCCCGGCATAGATTTCTTCAGCGCACCAAAACGCAGAACTTTTTCCTGCGAAAGATGATATAAAATAATCGGCTTCCACTTCCCGCCAATTACCTGCAAGGTCAGCTCAAAAAAACACCTGTAACTCTTACCTTCAAGCTCTTTCACGCCACATCTGCTAATCATTATATCTCCAACGGTACCCTGCATGATACTTAGGCACAAAAAAAACCGTACTTGTGCATTCTTAAAAATATGTCACTATCTCTCAATCTAGCCATCTTCATCTATTTGTCGAGGCTGGATCTCCATTAAGAATCATTCAAACTCAAAAAAGGTTTATAATCTATGTACGTAGTTGCCATTAACGGAAGCCCGCGTAAGGACGGCAATACTGGGATTTTATTGCAGAAAGCACTTGCACCACTAGCTGCAAGCGGCTGGGAAACTGAATTTATTCAGCTAGGCGCAAAAAAGATCAAAGGTTGCATTGCTTGCTACAAGTGTTTTGAGAAAAAAGATCATACCTGCGCAATGAAGAATGATATCTTCAACGAAGTATTTGAAAAGATTCTCCGTGCAGATGCGATCATCCTTGGCACCCCAACCTACTTCACCGATGTATCTGCCGAGTTGAAAGCGCTTATCGACCGTGCAGGACTGGTTGCCATTGCCAATGATCGTGCATTGGCGGGAAAAATCGGTGCCGGTGTTGTAGCGGTTCGACGTGGCGGGGCAACACACGCCTTCGATACTATCAACCATATGTTCCTTATGTCACAGATGATCGTCCCGGGCTCAATCTACTGGAACCTCGGTGTCGGCCTCGCTCCCGGTGATGTAGAAAAAGATGCTGAGGCAATGGCTAACATGGAAAACCTCGGTCAGACTATCCACTGGCTTGGTTCTGCCATCCAGCCACATAAAGACTCCTTCCCTGTTTCTGATTTCAGCAGATAATACTGACGCCCAGCCTCCACACAAAAAAAAGCGGCATGTTGAAATTCAACATGCCGCTTACTCTTTTTCAGCTACTGAAAATACAACCGAAAGATTGAATCCCCAGCTTCAGAAACTAAGCTTCTGTAAGAGCTTCTACACCCGGGAGGGCTTTTCCTTCGAGGAACTCAAGGGAAGCACCGCCACCGGTAGACACGTGAGATACTGCTTCAGAAAGACCTGCTTTCTCAATAGCAGATGCGGAATCACCACCACCGATAACGGTGATGCTGCCTTTTTTGGTTGCTTCTGCAAGAGCTTCTGCCACAGCGAAAGTGCCTTTTGCAGATGCATCAATTTCAAACACACCCATCGGACCGTTCCATACAACAGTACCGGATTTTTCGATGATGTCTTTGAATGTTTCCATGGTCTTTGGACCAATATCAACAGCCATAAGACCTTCAGTAATGGCATCTTCTGCTACGATATTTTCACTGCCGATCTCGCGTGCATCAAAATCGAGCTTGTCAGTTACGAGGTAGTCAGAAGGAAGAAGGATTTTTCCTTCGCCGAGTTCAAGAAGTTCTTTTGCGAGTGGCAGTTTCTCATCTTCGCAGAGAGAATTGCCGATTTCGCGTCCCATGGCTTTGAGGAAGGTACACGCCATGCCACCGCCGATGATCAGATTATCTACCTTCGGCAGGAGAGCTTTAATGACGTCAATTTTACCGGAAATTTTGGCACCGCCGATAATGGCAGTAAATGGACGCTTAGGTTCAGCAAGTGCGCCACCGAGGAAGTCCAGTTCCTTTTTAAGCAGGTAACCACATGCACAGATTTCCATATAGTGGGTGATACCTTCGGTGGAAGCATGCGCACGGTGTGCAGTGCCAAATGCGTCGTTAACATACAGTTCTGCAAGCTCTGCGAGCTGTTTTGCAAATTCTGGATCGTTATCTGTTTCCGCTTTGTGGAAACGGAGGTTTTCAAGAAGAAGCACTTCACCGGAACCAAGCTTTTCCACAGCTTTTTTTGCTACCTCGCCAATGCAGTCATCAGCGAATGCAACAGGCTTACCTAAAAGCTCTGCAAGACGGTCAGCAACAGGCTTAAGGCTTAACGCCTCAACACGCTGTCCTTTAGGACGTCCAAGGTGTGACATAAGAATAACTTTTGCGCCCTCATCTACCAAATGCTTAATGGTTGGAAGAGCTGCACGAATACGTTTGTCGTTATCAACGGCACCATTTTTAAGCGGCACGTTGAAATCTACGCGTACAATTACAGTTTTCTCTTCGCAATTGAGATCGTTAAGAAAAAGTTTGTTCATATGTGATGCCTCGTAAGATCTGATAATTTTATTGTTAAAACGCTGCACTAAATCACTGCGGCTCACCTTATAGAAGGTAAGCCGCAGTGTATACTTCATAGTGGAACTAGTTTGCAGCTACATGTGCAAGCAGATCGAGAACTTTACAGGAGTAACCCCATTCGTTGTCGTACCATGAGATAAGCTTAACAAAATTATCATTAAGAGCAATACCAGCTTCTGCGTCAAAAACAGATGTGCAAGATTCACCAACAAAATCGGTGGAAACTACTGCATCTTCTGTGTACGCGAGAATACCTTTAAGCTCGTTTTCAGAAGCAGCCTTGATAGCAGCTTTAATTTCTTCGTAGGTTGCAGGCTTTTCAAGGCGACAGGTAAGGTCAACTACGGATACGTCCGGAGTAGGAACACGGAACGCCATACCGGTAAGCTTACCGTTAAGTGAAGGAATAACCTTGCCTACTGCTTTTGCTGCACCAGTGGAGCTAGGAATAATATTCTGACCTGCGCCACGTCCGCCACGCCAGTCTTTACGGGAAGGACCGTCAACGGTCTTCTGTGTAGCAGTAGTTGCATGTACAGTAGTCATAAGACCTTCCACGATACCGAATGCGTTGTGCACAACATGCGCGAGAGGTGCAAGGCAGTTTGTTGTACAGGAAGCGTTGGAAACGATGTCCTGACCTGCGTAGTCATTATGGTTAACACCCATAACAAACATAGGGGTCGCATCTTTGGAAGGAGCAGACAGAATTACTTTCTTAGCACCAGCTTTGATGTGTCCACGGGCAGTCTCGTCAGTAAGGAAGAAGCCGGTAGATTCTACAATGTATTCTGCACCGATTTCATCCCATGCAAGTTTATCCGGACAGCACTCACAAGACACACGGATGGTTTTACCGTTAACAACGAGGTGACCGTCTACAACTTCCACAGTACCGTCAAAGCGGCCATGGGTGGAGTCGTACTTAAGAAGGTAAGCGATGTAATCAACATCGATAAGGTCGTTAATACCTACAACTTCAATATCATCACGCTGAATTGCAGCCCTGAAAACAAGGCGGCCGATACGGCCAAAGCCGTTAATACCGATTTTAATCATAGTGTTCTTTTACTTGTGCTAAATGGTTACTTTCATACCGAGACGAGTGTGGCGTTCTGTAATCTGCAACATCACTGTAAAACGTATGGGCGAGCACGCTTTACCTCGGCACCTATGCCATACTTAGCTTCTTCATCATTGGAATTGCTAACCGCACAAACTCAAATGAACTGCTACTAATACATGACGTAGGTCGCTTGAAAAGAATAGTTCTAGAGAATTTTATAGAGCATTTTTGAAAATATTTACAACACAAAATAATGTAAACGGTCTTGCAATTGATTTGACTACCGACATGCACCTACTCTGGGGAAACCCGCTAGGAGCCTTGCTTTCCACAAGATAGCCATCACATATGTAAACGGTTTTACCTCCAAAGCAGAAAAAGCAGAAAACAAGGATGAAAACCATGTAACCATTTTTTTTAATTATACTTTGAATTATTTTGCTATTTTTTTTGCTGCACAAAGCATGAAACGGTTACATTGTGCCAGTTACATACGTCTCGACACACCAAATATAGAGTGGCTGGTACGAATCCAAAGAGAGCGATAAGCGCGTTATATAAATCTGATACTGTTATTGTAGTTCCGCCTTTCCGCTACCAATACCTACTAAAAGTGATGTGAATTTTCATGCATCGTCATTTCTTTCAGCAGACATCTACGGCCATCACCCATGAATAGTCAGCAATAATGGAACAAATTAATCCGAGAGAATCACCAAAGCCCAGGTGAGAACAAAAACCCTACTGGCATAATAGCGCAATGCAATTTTTATTACCGTTATAGCAACGTTGAGTCAGTGTACTGGGTGAAGAAAAGCTTAAGCTCTAATTAGGTGGGAAAATATGAAAAGAACAAAGCGCTCGGCAAGCATGTCAAAAAACATCCTACGCAACAAAAAAAACAGCAGCATGATAGTAATATCATGCTGCTGTAGACTACCAAAGAGCTTGTTATATCGAGCCCCTTGCACATGGAGCTAAACAAGTATCATTGTATTATTTGAAGAATACCGGACGTGATGAACAACCCAGAATCAATTCTGTCTGTTCTTTACGGCTCATTGATGTAAATTCACCAATTTTAGTTTTGTAGAAGATGCCGCCAAGGACGCACCAAACTAACAGAGCCATCCAGGATTCAGAACCAATTGCCCCTGGGGAACCCGGGATAGTCAAAAGACAAAGGCAGATAACAGAGCTCAATGAACCAAGAGCTGCGTTAATTTTACCTGCTTTAGAACCTTCCTCAAGTGGGTGGGCAACCATATATTTATAGGCTGCAAGACAGGAGTAGAGGTACGCCACTACTGTACCGATTGCAGACATGTCTACAACCCAGTTGAGTACTTCACGACCAAAGAAAGGCGCAGTAATTGCGATAGCAAGTACGAACAAAATAGCATTGTGCGGAGTCTGATGCTTAGGATGAACCTGTGCAAACCATGCTGGGAGCACTTTTGCACGTCCCATACTAAAGAGCAGACGGGAAGAAGCAATAAAGAAGCCGTTAATACCGGTAAAGATAGCAGCGGATACAGCAATAGCCAGAATCACACTACCTGCACTACCAAGGCTCATTTTTGCAACAGTACCAGTTGCCCATGGAACGTCCATCTGAAGCAGGTCAGAGTACGGCATAACAACAGCTACAGCAATGGTTACGAGTGCATAAAGAAGCACACCCCATGCAATAGCTGAAAGCATCAAGCGCTGAGCGTCCTTATGAGGGAAATCAAACTCTTCTGCTGCTTGAGGAATAGTATCAAAGCCTACATACAGCCAAGGTGCAATAGCTGTAATAGCCATAACGCTGGCGATAAGGCCTTTATCTTCCACGTAAAGTGGATACAGGTTTGAAAGAGATGCACCCTCAGTCGCGCAGGAACCTGCGAAGAGGGCAAATACTCCAGCAACCAAAGCAAATGCTAAGAAGACTTGTATCTTACCTACAAGATCGGCACCACAGTAGTTCAAAAAGCCACAACCAGCGAGAATAGCAATAAGCATTGCCAATTCACCTGCGTACACTTTCCAACCTACAATAGTATACAGGTACCCGACTTCAAATACACCCGGTAATAAAAAACGCGACAATAACGCGAGGGCAGTTGCGTTAAGTGCGATAATACAGATGTATCCAAGAACGAGTGCCCAGCCGCAGATAAACGCTGCGGTCGGCCCGAAGCCGATGTAAGCAAAAGTAAATGCGCCTCCTGCTACAGGATACTTGCTCACCATGTTTCCATAACTAATGGCTACAAAGAATAACATCCCTCCACCTAAGACAAATCCGATGCAAGCTGCCAATGGCCCTGCTGAAGGCAAAAAGCGCAATGCAGGCAGAACAAATGCACCCCATCCAAGAATAGCCCCTAACGCTAGAGCCCATGCCTGAGATGGTTTAATAGATTTTTTTAACGATGAAGTTTCGTCAGCATTCGATGAAATACCACTCATAGTAAGCCTTCTCCTAAATTAAGAAAATAACCGAAGTCACTTTCAAGTTTACCTTTTTACCATAGCGTCGTTACTGGCAGCGAACTAAGCTTGGGGACAGGTTACATACCACCCAATAGCAACGATGAGATTACTCATGCAGAGGGGCTCTGTTCTATCTATTATAGTAGGACATCACCCATGCCTAAGGTTTTGGCACTCTTTTAGGAGCACTCTGCCCTATGCATCTCACATGCCAAAAAAGCACATTATCTTAACTATACGTTTTTACTGAACTTTAAAAAAACCATTTGTTTCCACACTCAATATCGATTCAGTTTTGAATCAACTTTAGATCTTTTTAAGTCACTTTAGACTTAGACATCCCGATACACATCGTTTTACCCAAAAAGTAAGAGGTATAAGCGGCCATTGAACACATGAATGTCAACTTGCCAACCCTACGCGCTATTGAAAAACCCGAATCTACGGAGGTTACGCATGGAAGTATGATCATGATGACAATTTGACTTACAAACGATTCAAAAGCGCATCGCCGCCTCTGTTTCGTTAGAAAGTCAAGATAAACAACAGCATAAAAAACAAAACAAAAATAAAAGAACTTTGAAATAACTATCTACTTTAAAAGAACTTATTTAGGAAAAACTATCAAGCTGTCATTTATCATTCCATCAAACTCATTTATGAGAGTGGTTCACTTTAAACAACTTCATAAAAGCCTTCCAAATATCGAATAGTACTTTTTTTCAAATAAACTCCTTTTTCATTTCAGAACACCCTAAGCTGCCAGCAAAAATTTTTTCGAAACCCAATTTACCGCTTTACAATGTGAGCACTTTTGATATTGTTTGTTCGCTCAATCAAAGACAATTTTATTTAACCTCTTTTGCGGAACAAAAGGGACTACAATGAATCTGTTTTTTAATGTTGACGACTCAAAATTCAACACCGGCTCTGTAAAACACGCAACACTGCTCACTGCGGCAATTCTCATCACTGCTTTCTCCATCAAAGCACATGCCGTAGGCGCAAACGTTTTACAGATCGCCCAGTACATTAAGTAAGACAGCACTTGCTTAATAAGGCTGACCTTCCTCTCCACCACAAGGTCATGCCTAATTACCTCCTTCATACATGAAAGGCCCTGCATAACAGGGCCTTACAGTGTATGGTTTCAGTACCATCCATCCATTTCATTACTAAAAACAAAAATACACCCTGCGAAAAGCTTAGTACTTTTCTTGCAGAGTGAATACTTACGTCCCCAAAAAGGTGAATTTTATTTGAATTTTCTTTAACTACTCAAAGAAAATTTAATACTAAATTTTAATTAACTTTTTAAAATAGATGCGCTTTACCAGGGCACAACCTAAGAAACTGTTTGAAAGCACAACTAAGAAATAGAACTTGAAAACATAAAAAATAACCTGCAATAGTAGTTCCCAGCATTGTACAAAACGTGCCTGCATCGTCCCCATCCCAACCTGTTCTTGTACTACAAAACGGGACGATTCGTCACACAGTACCAAGGGGAAACGTTATGAACCGCTGGTTACGGATTCTGCTCGAACTACTGCCGCTTCAGGTTTTTGCATTTTCATTTCGATATGTTGATGTTTCACAACCCGACAGCTGGATGATACCATTTTATGTGGCAGCCGCTTCTGCACTGTTTTCCCTTGGCATCTTGTTAAAAAAACAGGCTATTCCAGATCCCGTAATTTTCGGGATTGATATGTATATTTTATTGAGCGCTGCCCTGCTTAGCGGCGGCACCGCTGGATTTCCGGTTTTGCTTGCGGATTTAAAGGCAGCTGGAATTCTTGGTGTAGTTTTTCTGGTCTCTCTCTTCTTATATGGCACCAAGCCGCAATGGCTGCTTGTATCCCATAACGCTGTACCAGAAAAATTTGCGCAAGCTCAGCTTGCAGTAACAGCAATATGTTTTGTTGTATCTTTTGTTTTCCGAGAAAATGTTTTCGTTTCCGGATTACTTATGCTCGGTGTCCTGTATCTTGCACGGCAAGTGCTGTGCGACCAACTTACAAAGTTTGGTTTTGCAGAACAGGCGCTGTAGTGCCCCAGCAAAAGGCAACAAAGCATAGCTGTAAACGTAATTGACGGTTTTTTTTCAATGCGAAGGAGGCGCTTAGCGCCTCCAGCGCATTGCGAATAGTCTAGTAGATTGCGTCCAAGTACGGAATAAGACCGTACACAAGTGTACCTAAAATAAGCACATAGCCGCAGCAAACGACGATAGTCTTATTCATAATACGACCTTCGCTACCGGTAATACCGGTTGCTGCTGTTGCAATAGCAATAGACTGCGGAGAGATCATTTTACCTGCTGTAGCACCAGCTGCGGAAGCTGAAACCAGCCAGGCCTGATCTACACCGATCTTTGCTGCAACCTGCATCTGCAACTGCCCGAAGAGCACATTTGAAGATGTATCGGAGCCTGTGACAAAGGTACCAAGCGCACCCACCATTGGAGAGATGAACGGGTAGAAGGAGCCGGTAAGCTCGGCAATAACCATTGCAATGGTATTAATCATACCACTGTAAGACATTACCTTCGCAAGCGCGACAATGGCCACTACTGTGACAGCAGACTTGGTGAGCTGCTTTGCAGTATTGGCCAAAACTTTTGTGATTTCTGCGATTGAAACACCCTGAATCATGCCGCCAAGGTAGGTAGCAATAATGATCAGGACACCCGGGGTAGCAACCCATTTGATAGTAAATGGTTTGTCACCGTAGATAGTGATAGCGGACTTGATAGAACCAACCGCCTCTTTAATCGCAGGGAACAAGTTACTGCAAAGAACAATAAGCGTGAGGATAAGAATGTAAGGAACCCACGCAAGGAATTTGCTCTTTGCAGTGAGAGCTTCTTCCGCTTTGGCTGCGGTGCTGCGATGTGCCATACGGGTGTATGCAATGGTTGCCGCCATACTACAGATACTACCAACAAGACATGGAAGTTCTGCACCCATAAATTTAGCTACATACAGCTGCGGAAGAGCAAAGCTGAAACCAGAAACAAGGCAAGCGCCAATTACGCCTTTCAGACCTTTGACACCATCAACAAGGCCAACAACCAAAAAGGTGATAAGCACAATAAAGAGAGAAAGCTGGAATGCTGTGAGATAACTTACGATCTCAACAGGAATGCCGGTTACGCTTGCCATTGTGGAAATCGGGATACCGATTGCTCCAAATGCTGTCGGAACGGTGTTAGCTACAAGGCAAATTACAGCTGCGTGCATAGGCGCAAAACCCATTGCTGCAAGAATACTTGCTGGAATTGCTACGGCAGTACCGTAACCTGCTACACCTTCAAGAAAACCGCCAAAGCCCCATGCTACGATAAGCACGAGCAAACGGCGGTCGGTAGTAATGCTGGAAAGCATCTTTGTGATCACGTTCATGCTGCCAGTCTGTGTAGACAAGTTGTATGTAAATACAGCAGCGATGATAACAATCATAATCGGCCAAAGTGCCAATGCACCGCCTTCTGCAGCAGCGGTAACAGCTTTAAATGCAGGCATTTGCCATTCACCGAATATTGCAATGGCAATTGTTGCAACTAAAGTTGCTGTACAAGTTTTATGTGCTGGGAGCTTGAGAACAACAAGCGAAAAGATAAGCCACGCAATTGGCAAGAGAGCCAATAGAAAAGACAAGTATTCCATCACAGGTCCTAGTTCAGGTATGTGTAGGTAGAGACCAGGCCAACGGAACGCTACCTACATGTGTCTAACTCTCTATCATACTGCCTAGCTGTACCAGAGCTCAGGCAGTATGACAGTCCACCACCCTTTTATGCAGAAGACGGCAACCTTCTGCATAAGGGCCCACAGAGTTGTTGCTCAACGCATTGATTGAGCAATCAACCCGATGATCTATCACGATGTAAAAATTTAGCAAAGTCCCCTGTTGCTCTATTCCGCAAAAGCATGCCTTTCACTGACGCGAGCGAATTCACAAAAAACAAATGCAGAAACTCGATTTTTTAATGAGTCTCTGCATTTTTCTATTTGTGCACAGCAAAAGTATCTTTTTGCACTCAACAAAATTACGCACTTTTTATCCCTCAATAATATGCTAAAAAAATTATACATTGCATTGAGTTCGTTTATTAACGTGGCGGGAACAGAATTACCTCCATAAGAAACGAATCGTTCTAACGACTGTAAATTTATCTTACCAAGTCAGCTTTCACATACAGTTATTCGCTCAGTTTTTTTTCAAAAAAATTTCATTATTCCAAATGTGTTACAGGATTTAGTCACCATAAAAAAATTTTTTATTATTCTTCATGGCGACACTCTACTCATATAATACTCTGTTTTTTATACTTTTCTCAAGAGATACACTTAACTCATAAAAGTATTACTCTCGCAATTCTCTTTTTTTACGTTGACACAGCTGACGTGAATATTTACAAAAACACATATTGATTGAGCAATCAATTTGTTCTGGTACCAAAGTAACTATTCCGCAGGTTACTTTTATGCACCACCATCCATGCAGGTACCTTCTAAATAAATTTTTAGAATCAGAACGCTCTTCACGTGTGCCTCCCTCTCACCAGGGGAGGCACACACTTTTTCCTCTTAGAATATCCCCCCGAAAAAAAGCAGCTAAGAATTCTTAGCTGCTTTTTTTTTCAAGGTACCAAACTATCGCCAAATCATATTCAGCAATATTCGCATTGCCACCACAAAAAGAATAACGCCAAGGAACTTTTTTACGGCAGCCGGCTCCATGCGCTTATGCATAACACTTGTGCCAAAATATCCACCGATGCAAGCCGCAACACCAGCCACGATCCAGATGCTCCATGCAACTGATCCCATTAGCGCATATGTAATAAATCCAGCTACAGAAGAAAAAGGAACTGCAAAAGCTGTAATTGCAGCAATTTTCTTTGGGTTAAACCCTTGCATGATGAGAAGCGGAGAAATAAGTCCACCACCTCCTACGCCAAGCAAGCCGGAGCAGAAGCCGGCAAGAACGCCCACAAGCGCTGGACCGAAAAAAGGATGATCTTCCCGATAGATAACACTACCTTTTATCCCCCTAAAAAAAAGCATCATAGAGGAAGCAAACACTAAAAATAGAACAAGACCAATCATAAGATATTGTGTAGGGAAAAAATGCCCACTCCAAGCACCGATTGGTGCCATCACCAGTGATGTTATAATAACCGGCAGACCTAATTTAAAATCGAGCCTTCCACCCTTAATATTCGAATACGTTGCTCCCCCCATGCTAAGGGTATTAATAAATAAGCCTGTCGGTCGAGCTATATTAAAAGGCACACCCACCCAAGTTAGCACAGGAATAATCGCAGCAGCAGAACCAATGCCGCCTAAAGCAAAAATAAAGCTGAAACTGAACGACAAAACGAAAATAAGTACCTGAAGGGAATTCATACGAGTACATCCTACTTATGTTTTATCACACCCTATCACGACGAAATCAGTAATGCACGGTATTCAATTCACACTAACCTACTCATAATACGAACCAAACACACTTCACATCCAACTACCAGCTGCTATCACGAATCTTTTTTCTCGCAACATTACTTCGTTATTAATTCAATCATCTACAATATTAGTTTTTATACTCTCCCACCTATTTCACAAATATTACAGAGTCTACCTCCATACGCTACTCTCTATAACACCCTACAATAGAAGCACTTTTGGCAAAAAAAACAGGTTCATTAATGATTGCTACAATTAACTATATAAGCAAGCCACAGGTTCTCTGTAAAAACTCTCAACAAGTTGTTTTTACGCAATAAACAATGTATACATATAGATATGTCTTTTATTTGCGCAAAGCACTCTACGCCACTTCTCTAAATCGCTTGCAATTGATTACAACGCCACTAATCAGGCAGCAACTTTATCTAGCTTTGCGTTTAGTCAGCATAGCTGTTCTTTGTCTGTTTTCGGGGGAAAATTACATTGTGCGGGCTGTACTCTTTTCGGGGGGAGTAGCTCATGAATCAAATATTTTACCAAACGTTGCTTAACTCAGTTACAGACGGAATCTATTTCGTAGATGCCAGCCGGCGCATTACATACTGGAACAAAGCAGCTGAGAGGCTCAGTGGGTATACTGAGGACGAAGTAATGGGCAAAGTATGCTCAAGTAATCTTTTGCGACATGAAGATGAAAATGGTTGTTCACTCTGCGACAAAGGCTGTCCACTCTCTGCCACACTAGATGACGGTGAGAAACGTCATATAAATACTTACATGCGTCATAAGCTTGGTCACAGAATTCCCATTACAATTCAGGCAACCCCTATATTTAATTCAAGCGGAAGTATTATAGGCGCAGTTGAAGTTTTTGCAGAGAACAGTGAGTCCCTCAACATGCGAAGGGAAATGGAACTGCTACGCAAAGAGGTGTTGACGGATGAACTTACGGGCATTGGAAATCGGCGTTATGCAGAAATCACAATGCGAAACCTTGACCACGCAATGGAACAAAACCTTGCGCCATTTGGCATTTTATTTATTGATATTGATGACTTCAAGTCAGTTAATGACACATATGGGCATCAGATAGGAGATAAGGTTCTCCGAATGGTTGCGCAAACCTTAACGAAATCATTACGTTTCCTTGATGTTATCTGCCGCTGGGGGGGAGAAGAATTTGTCATATTTGTTCCTAACACGACAATCAACAATCTAACTGTAATGGCAGAACGACTACGCCGTCTTGTTGAACGATCATGGCTCATGCACGAAAAACAAAAAATTAGCGTAACTGCATCATTCGGTGGCGCAATCTCACAACGCAATGAATACAGTTTTGCCGTCCTCACGCGTGCTGATAGAAAATTATACCATTGCAAGAATGCCGGACGTAACCGTATTTTTATTGATAAGCCAGAAGAAGAAAAAGTTTTTTGCTCCACTGTGTAGCTTGTTGGCACGAATACTAATAGATTCTTCCAATAAAAAAACATTTTATTATTGCTAGTAACAAAATAATTAAAATAAAACTTACAAAAAAATAATTTTTTGCTCTTACATGTAGTGCAGCTAATAATTACTCAAATTTCTTTGTCGTGGAACACTACAGTATGCGCACCACTAGCAAAGAAAAAACATACTTTATACCTACCTATTATACTCTATTTTTTTCATATTTTCATTTCATACAGCGTATAATGTTCTTTCTTATTCTTTTTTGCATTATCTTTTCTATTACTGCTTCCTATGCTGCACATCCTAAAAATCCAAAAAAAATTCTCGTCATTCATTCGTATTCATCCAACGACACATGGACGATAAATACCGGCAAAGCAATCAAGGATACGTTGAAAGAGAATTCTCCTTCAACGCTTCTTAAGTTTGAGTATATGGATAGTAAGAACTACACAGACCCAAGCTATCTAAGCTCGCTAGCCCTCATGTATGCTAACAAGTATGCATGGATCCGTCCTGACGGCATTATCGTTACAGACAACAACGCACTCTGTTTTATACGTACATATGGATCAGAAATATTTCCAGACGTTCCTATTATCGCATGCGGTATTAACAACGCACATCCACCATCTATTAACTCTAACATCCGCTCAATCATTGCGGAACAAGCAGACCATCTTGGAACAATTCAACAAGCTATCCAAATGCGTCCTTATCTTCGCACGATACATATCGTTGGTGACGAAAGTTCAACATGCACATCATTAGTAAAAGAAATTAAGACTATTGCTTCAAAGCTTCCGCCACACATCACACTCAACTTCACACCACACATGACACTTAAGGAGCTAAAGTCATTTGCCAGCTCACGAAAAAAACACGAAATAATCTACCTGCTTCCCCATTTCAAAACAAAAGACAACACCTTTTACCCACAGGGAACCATAGAAAGAGAACTTGCTAAAACCTCCTCAGTTCCGATCATTGTATCCTGGTCATTCCAGCTCAAAACAGGGGTTGTCGGCGGAAAGGTTCTTTCAGCATATAACCTTGGACGGCAGGCAGCTTTTACGCTAATCCGTCTTTTAGCAGGCCAGCCAGTTATCCCGCTTCAACTTGATGCGAACATCCATAAAAGCATTTACGACTATCGCAGGCTAGTCACATACAACATTAACCCCGACACTCTTCCAGTTGAAGCAACTTTCATCAACAGGCCGGAATCTTTTTTTGCTCTGCATTACAAAGCAATCATTCCCGCTACAGTAATTATCACGACTCTCTCACTCATTCTCTTTCTCACGTATAACAACCTGCAAAAACAAATTATTCTACGTCAAAACAAAGAACGAATTATCGTTTTGGATCAAGAAGTGATAGAAACACAGAAAGTTATTGTTTCAACTCTAGGCGAAGTTATTGAAGCCCGTTCCCAAGAAACAGGTGGCCATGTTCAACGGGTTGCCAAAATTTCCCGCTTCCTTGGCGAACGCATCGGGATGCAAAAAAAAGATCTCGATTTACTGGAAGCAGCATCCCCCATGCATGATGTGGGTAAAATAGGCATTCCTGAATCAATTCTTCATAAACCTGGAAAACTAACAGTTGAAGAATTTGAAGTAATTAAGACACATACATCTATAGGCAAAGATATCCTAGAGGGATCTAACAAGGATCTACTGCAGATTGCCTGTGAAATAGCATATCAACACCACGAACGATGGGATGGAAACGGCTATCCTAACGGACTAAGGGAAAATGACATCAGTATCTTTGCTCGCATTACGATGTTGGCAGATGTATATGACGCACTGAGCTCCGAACGCTGCTACAAAGATGCCTGGCCGCAAGAGCAGGTTTTTCAATACATCGCATCCGAACGGGCTAAAGCTTTTGACCCACATCTAGTGGATATTTTCACCCAGTACGAAGAAGACATACGTCGAATACGAGATCAATATTTAAATATAAACGAAATCCCCCTCATCAAATTGTAACAGAGCATCAAGCAATAAAAAAAGCTGAAAACGTGCGCACGTTCTCAGCTTTTTTTCATTTCACTACAAGCGTAATGCCTTATTTCAGACGTTGAGCCTATGACCCTATAGCCTGAATAATTTCACGCAACTGCCTTGCCATAACAGACAACTCACGAACACCATGAGAAGCCGTAACAATTTCTCCTGCTGATTGTTCAGAAATCGTTCGAACTTCATCCACAGAGCGATTAATATGGTCACTGGTTGCAGCCTGTTCGTCTGCAGCAGTGGCAATTGCCTGAACCTGATCAGTTGAATCATTCACAAGTTCCACAATTTGATTAAGAACTTCACCGGAAGCACCGGACAGCTCTCTAGAACGGGATACGGCGGAAGCTGCTTCTGTCACGCTTTCAAGGTTTCGCTGTGCACCTGTTTGGATCGCAGTAATAGCATCACCAACCTCTTTAGTTGCCTGCATCGTTTTTTCTGCAAGCTTACGCACTTCATCAGCTACTACTGCAAATCCCCGCCCTGCCTCACCGGCGCGGGCAGCTTCAATGGCAGCATTCAAGGCAAGCAGGTTTGTTTGATCTGCAATATCAGTAATCACGTTCATTACAGTACCAATACCCTCTGCCTGTTGCCCCAAAGAAGACATGTCATCATGCAACTGATGAGACAAACGAGCGACCTCATCAATAGCCTCAATAGCTTCTCTTACAACCTGAGAACCTTGATCTGCTTTATCTCGTGCGGAGATAGCCTGTTCCGCTGCATTAGAGGCATTCTGTGCAACCTCAGTAACAGCAGCGTTCATCTGCTCCATCGCCGTAGCAGTTTCCATTGCGCGTTCTGTCTGACGGGAAACAGCAAGGCTTGTCTCTTCCATCTTTGTCGAAATATCTTGAGCAATACGTGCCACATCATCTGAAACATCTTCTGATTCGCGCACAGCAGATGCAATCTGTTCGTTTTTGCTAAGAATCTCTTCCTCACGCTGACGTAACGCAGTTAAATCCTGATAGATACAAAGCGCACCCATCAAATCCCCATTCAAATCAAACAACGGTGATGCGTTAATATAAATTTTCCGCTGACCGCCCTTACGCCCAGTAAGAACAACTTCGCGCTTCGTTACAATATGTTTTTCAAGACTATCAGCCAGCACTGTTCGGCGGGAAGAATCACCATAAAAGAAATGAGCAACGTTCTGCCCATAGTAGTCTTCCGGTTTCCCGTCCTGCTCCAGAATAAAAAGAAGGGAATCATTAGTATACGTCAGGACTTCATTGGTATCGACAACAACAAAAGGAGTATCAATACCGGAAAGTACCCCCTGTGCAAAACCTAGACGATGCTTCATACTGGAGAACATGGCCTCTAAATCACGTTCAAGCGCAGCAAGGTCCGGCGACTGGGAAAAAGGAAATGCAACAGAATAGTCACCACCACAAACCTGTTTACACTTCTCGCGAATAGCACCGCCTGCGGTACGCTGGGTGCTAATTGTAACAAAAACCAACGGCAGTACCAGCAAGCTAAATAGCCCGCCTGTTACCAACAGCGAAGTATGAACAGTCCCCATTGAGACGCTCGCGCCATCCGCTCCCGCATACAAAAATCCATACCCAACACCAAGTGACAACAACGCACTTGCTGCAATCAGGACCACCTGCATCTTAAGGGAAAATTTTCCCATTACTCCACTCCTTACAATATCCACACATAATTAAGCTGTACCCTGTTTTCGAATGAAATATCCCCAACAGTCGAAAACGGTGTATACATTTTTCATTGCGTAGCGGAAGAGGGCATATAAAAACAATACCCCTACACAAATATCTTTTCGGTTAATTATTCTTATTCATTATGCATTATATAAACTATTACCAAGACAACCTCTCTAATTTCCTACAACATCAACAAGTTGCAATGTGGCTTCGATCTATTAACTAGGTCTAAAACTCTTATTCATAACAGGGCTAAGCAAAATAGCGAAAGCATCACTTGGTAAGACAGGCATAATTTTTCAAATTAGGTATGGTAAGCTTGGGTCAGATTCTGGGAAAAAGGAAATAGGAGAAAACAACTCAGCTAGCAGGGGCTAGCCCGACTTAAAGGAACCAATATCATAGTGTTCTTGTATCGAATCCCCCTGCTGCCTCATATCATGCCCTCAGATAACCATCAGCCCTACAATGCTCAAAAACTGCCGCTAAGGACGCTTTTTTGAAAACACGAAGGAGGGTTAAGGAAACGAAAAAAGAGCGCTGAAATCACTACACAGCTGAATAACAGAGTCCACTGAAACAACCTGCACCTGAACTAGCTCATAAGACATGAAGAAATTGAATAATATTTCGAATATCAAAAAAAATTGTTTTTTCGTAAAAAACGACTAGATTTTTTTTCCAATAATACGTAGAAAGCCCCTGTGTTAACGCACTTAAGGCTCTTGTAGCTCAGTCGGCAGAGCGCATCCTTGGTAAGGATGAGGTCAGCAGTTCAATCCTGCTCAAGAGCTCCACGAATTTAAATCCCTGTATATAAAAATATACAGGGATTTTTTTATGCATCACACCGACGCAATGAAGGGAGTGGAAACGCCCTTCCACTCCCTTCTACAAGGATATGCGATCCAAATCTGTGGACGCATCAGCGAATATCGGCATAGCCCACACTATACCACACCAACCCTACCCAGAGTTGTACAAAGGCACCCTACATACCTTTGTCGCTTCCTTACGGTTCATTCTCGTCTAACAATAAACGACAACGAACACCGCAATCATGCTACGCAAGCTGCGGTAAAATTTTTAGCAAGCAGTATCCAACTACTTGATTCCAGCCCTTCGACTCTACACTGACAGCCAACAATTTGCATCTTTAATATATCTAATACGATGACACAGTTGCATCACTTCATATTACATTTATGTGGATATCGTTTATGTCAAAAAACATAGCTATAATATAAAAAAAGACCATAATAGCACATTAACACCATGGTCTTGTTCAGCTTTTACATTGCATCAAACATCACAACTTCAAAGATACACCCTTAATACACCCACCTCGCCATCATAATAGAACAACTAAACATAACTCTTCATGTTGTGCATCACATTACAAATTACCTATCTATACAAAAAAAAGCAGCAGCATGAAAAACATGCTGCTGCTTATATACCCAAATAGCGTTAGCTACTCAGACACGCTTACGCGTGCTTGCAAGAATAATTACCACAACTTTCGGATTAAAGAGTTATGCTGAGCCGAAAGCTGGCTGGTAATCAAACTTATAATACGTCTTCAACTGGGGTGTACTCAAGGCCGAATGCGTCGCAAACAGCTTTGTAAGTGAGTTTACCTTCGTGAACGTTGAGACCTTTACGGAGAGACTCGTTGTCCTGACAAGCTTTCTTCCAGCCTTTGTTAGCAAGCTCAAGAGCGTAAGGAAGAGTTGCGTTGGTAAGAGCCATGGTGGAGGTCATTGGAACTGCACCTGGGATGTTAGCTACGCAGTAGTGAACGATGCCGTCTACTTCGTAGGTTGGCTCTTCGTGAGTGGTTGCTTTAGAAGTTTCGAAACAACCGCCCTGGTCGATAGCAACGTCAACGAGTGCAGCACCTTTTTTCATGAGTTTGAGGTCTTCACGAGTGATAACTGCAGGAGCTTTAGCACCTGGGATAAGAACTGCGCCTACTACGAGGTCCATTTCTGGAAGGAGTTCCTGGATAGCGCCTTTAGAAGACATGAGGGTGGTGCAGTTAGCTGGCATTACGTCAGCGAGGTAACGGAGACGATCAAGGTTGATGTCCATGAGGTATACCTGTGCGCCGAGGCCACAAGCCATTTTAGCAGCCTGAACACCTACAACACCGCCACCGATAACCATAACTTTAGCTGGAGCTACGCCTGGTACGCCACCGAGGAGTTTGCCGAGGCCACCGTTAGTTTTTTCGAGAGCTTTAGCACCCTGCTGGATAGACATACGACCAGCAACTTCAGACATAGGAGTAAGAAGTGGGAGGGAGCGGTCAGCGTTCTGAACGGTTTCGTATGCGATACAAGTAGCACCGGATTCCATGAGACCGTGAGTCTGAGGCTCGTCAGCAGCAAGGTGGAGGTAAGTAAAGAGGATCTGGCCTTTACGGAGCATGCCGTATTCGGAAGGCTGAGGTTCTTTAACGTGCATTACCATTTCTGCTTTTTCGCAGATTTCCTGCGGGGTGTCGATGATGGTAGCACCAGCTGCTACGTATTCTTCATCAGCGAAACCGGAACCAACACCAGCGCTTTTCTCAACGAGGAGTTCGTGACCAGCAGCTACCATGGTTTTAACACCAGCTGGAGTCATACAAACGCGGTTCTCTTTAACTTTAATCTCTTTAAGAATACCTACGATCATTTTCTTATCTCCTAAGAATATCGAATTATTTTACTATGCAGAAACAGATGCAAAAGATTTATCAAGTGCATCAATGATTTCATCAATTTCGGATTTGCCAGCGATCAGTGCAGGGCTGAAGCAAAGAGTGTTGTTGAACTCTTTGAAGGAACGGTTGGTACGGCCGATGATAACGCCTTCTTTAGCACAACCGCCAGCAACGCCAGCTGCAACAGCTTCGTCAACAGGTTCTTTAGTAGCACGATCTTTAACGAGCTCGAGACCCTGGAAGAGACCTTTACCACGAACGTCGCCGATGATGGAGTATTTGTCTTTCAGTTCGAAGAGACGATCCTGGAAGTAGTCACCCATTTTAACAACGTTTTCGAGGAGGTTTTCGCGAACGATGATGTCCATGTTAGCGAGAGCAGCAGCTGGACCTGCGGTACAACCACCGAAAGTGGAGATATCGCGGAAGTAGTGCATACGATCGGAAGGATCAGCTTTAAACTGGTCGAAAACTTTTTCAGTAGTTACGGTACAGGAGATACCTGCGTAACCGGAAGCAACACCTTTAGCCATGGTTACCATGTCTGGGGTGAAGTCAAAGTGCTGGTAACCGAACCATTTACCGGTACGACCGAGGCCACATACAACTTCGTCAATGTGAAGGAGAACGTCGTAGCGGTCACAGATTTCGCGGATGATTGGGAAGTACTCAGGTACAGGAACGATTACGCCACCACCAGCAGTGATAGGCTCGAGAACTACGCCGCCAACGGTTTCAGGACCTTCGTTCTGGATGAGGGTCTCGAGAGCGTGAGCACATTCGATGTTACAGCTGCCGTATTCTTTACCGAAAGGACAACGGTAACAGTTACAGTTGGAGAGCTCTACGAAGCCAGGAGCGAATGGACCGTACTGGTTTTTACGCTCGAACTGACCAGTGGAGGAAAGAGCACCAATGGTAGTACCATGGTAGTCACGATCACGGAAGATGATTTTGTGTTTGGAACCGTCACCTTTGAGGTGAGCGAGCTGGCGAACGATTTTGTAAGCTTTTTCGTTAGCTTCAGAACCGGAGTTGGAGTAGTATACACGACCCATGCCAGGCATTTTGTCGAGAAGAGCTTCAGCAAACTGAGCACCTGGAATGCTACCTGCAGAACCAGCGAAGTAACAAAGCTTTACGAGCTGGTCGTAAACTGCTTTAGCAATTTCTTCACGACCGTAGCCTACGTTAACAGTCCATACGCCACCGGAAACAGCATCGAGGAATTCTTTGCCGTTTGCGTCTTTGATGCGCATGCCGTTACCTTCAACAACAACCATAGGGTTTGCATCACCGTCGTATGCTTTGTGCTGAGTGAGGTGGTGCCAACAGTTGTCTTTATCTTGCTGTACAATTTGTTTCAAATCTACATTGCTCATTTTTTTACCCTTCTACTAAATCAAAGTATAATAAAATAAAATATATAACATTTAGGAGGGGGAGCCCCTTAGTCGCGACGGTGATAACGGCTCCGGCGCTGCTAAGGGGGCCCCTATGCGCTAAAATGTTTTCTGCAAGTGGTCGAGAAGCTGCTTCTCAGTGCACTGGCGTGGGTTGTTGTCCATAAGACGTTTAGCAGCCATTGCACGAGTTGCGATACCTTCAAGATCAGATTCCTGCACACCGTAAGGAGCGAGACCAACTTTAATGTCGAGGTCTTCGAGCATTGCGATGAATGCATCTGCACAGCCTGCTGCACGCTCAAGAACTGGACCGAAGGAATCTTCACCGTTCAGGATGTCAGCTACGATTGCGTATTTCTCTGGGTTAGCCATGTAGTTGAAGCTAATACCAACTGGAGCGAAACATGCCATCAGGAGACCGTGAGGGAGCTTGTATTTTGCAGGAACAGAAGTACCTACTGCGTGGATAACACCGTTCTGAGTGTTACCGAAGCCGAGACCTGCGAGAGCGGAACCGTAAAGCATTGCTTCACGAGCTTCGAGGTTAGAACCGTTAGTGTATGCTTTACGAATGTTAGCAGCGATCATTTTCATAGCTGCAAGGTTCTGAGCATCGGTAAATGGTGTAGCGCGGAGACCTACGAAGGATTCCATAGCGTGTACGAATGCGTCTACACCAGTCATTGCGGTAACGTGAGCTGGAAGACCAGTAGTGATTGCTGGATCAAGGATTACAGAATCAGCGTACAGGTAATCACTTACAACACCCATTTTCGCACCAGTTTCGTTGTTGGTCAGTACAGAAATGGAAGTCATTTCAGAACCAGTGCCCGCAGTTGTAGGAATTGCGATCATTGGCATACATGGACCAGGAACAACGTTTACGCCGAAGTACTTGGAGATAGGACCTTCGTGTGCTGCGAGAACAGAAGCTGCTTTTGCAGTATCGAGTGCACTACCACCACCGAAGCCGATGATAACGTCAGCTTTGAATTCGGTTGCTGCGTTGGCGCAATCCTGGATAGAGTCAGCATTTGGCTCGAGTTCTGCTTTTGCGTAGAGAACAAACTCAACGCCTGCAGTTTCGAGAGCCTCTTCTACTGGCTTGTGAAGGCCGAGAGAAGCAAGACCCGGGTCAGTTACGATAATTGCACGCTTGCCACCGAGGTTTTTAACTTCTTCGCCAGCCTGTGCAATAGAACCTACGCCGTGTACAGTTTTGCTTACTGAATGGAATGTGTGATACATCACTTTCTATCCTTTTTATTTGTTTAATACCTTGAAATTAGGCTTCTTCTATTTCTTGAAGAATACAGGGAGATCAATGCCGCCCATCATCAGCTTACGCTGAGTCTTAAGATCAAGGCCTTTGAATTCGCCCATTTTCATTTTGTAGAAAAACGCGCCAAGTAAAGTCCAGAGAACCAGTGCCATCCAGGATTCAGTACCGATGGAACCAGGGGAACCAGGAACGGTAAGAAGCAGGATGCAGATCACGGAGCTTACAGAGCCCAGCGCGGCAAAAATAATCTTCTTAGAGGATGTCTCTTCACTACGAAATGCTACAGCAACTTTGTATGCAGCAAGACAAGTGAAGAGGTAACCAATAACTGTACCAACCGCGGACATGTCTACTACCCAGTTCAGTACCTCACGACCGAAGAACGGTGCGATAATGGTAAGCAGGGTTACAAACACAATAGCCTTGTGCGGGGTACCATACTTAGGATGAATATCTCCGAACCAGGAAGGAAGGATTCTTGCGCGACCGATGCTGAAGAGCAGACGGGAAGATGCGATAAAGAAGCCGTTAATTCCTGTAAAGATCGCTGCGGATACTGCCATTGCAAGAATCACACTACCTGCTTTACCCAAGGAGAGGTGTGCAATGTGGCCAGTAGCCCAAGGTACATCCAAAGCCAAAAGTTCTTTATAAGGCATGAGGCCAGCTACAGCGAGAGTAACCATTGCGTAGAGGAACACTCCACAAATAATCGCAGTGATCATCAATTTTGTTGCCATCTCATGCGGAAAATCAAATTCTTCAGCAGCCTGAGGAATGGTATCAAAGCCAACGTAGAGCCAAGGTGCGATAGCTACGATTGCCATGATAGATGCCATAGGACTGCGGTGCTCTGCATACAGCGGGAACAAGTTGGAAATAGAGGATGTCTCGTGCAAGGTAGTACCTGCGAACAGCGCGAATACGCCACCAACAAGTGCAATTGCGAGGAAAACCTGAATTTTACCAACAAGATCCGCACCACGGTAGTTGATCCAGCCACTACCAACGAGAATTGCAACAAGCATTGCAAGTTCGCCGGCGTAAACGTCCCAACCTACGATTGTGTACAGATAACCAACTTCAAATACCCCTGGTAAGAGGAATCTAAAGAGCAGCGCGAGCGCTGACGCGTTAAGTGCAATAATACAAATATAACCAAGCGCTAATGCCCAACCACATACAAATGCAGCTGTGGGGCCGAATCCAACATATGCAAATACGAATTCGCCACCAGCAACTGGGTACTTGCCGATCATGTCACCATAGCTCATGGCAACAAAAAGAAGCATAATCCCGCCAAGTGCAAAACCGATGCAAGAAGCAAGTGGTCCCGCTGTTGGCAAAAATCGCAGTGCTGGCAATACAAATGCGCCCCAACCCAAAATTGCGCCAAGCGCAAGCGCCCAAGCCTGACTAGGCTTAATCGTCTTTTTTAATGAAGTCTGTGCTTCAGCCATAAAAGTTATGCCCTCCAAAACCTTTTGCGGCGACATTCGCCGCTGTAATCTCGTTTTTTTGGTGTAACCTAATACACCAAACCTATGAGTAGTATGTAACCTGTCCCACGAAGTTCATTCTACTGCTTTGCAACACCAATCTAACAGCAATCCTTGTGCCAATTATCACATCTCTCGCAACCTCATGCTATTTAAGGATTTTCATTGTTCACCTGATGAATGCAAACTAACGACTAAGTCACTCTTGCATTGATTTTAAAAAAAACTTAATGAGAAGTATAAATTTTCTGAAAAAACGATTCAGAAATGAATCATCATCAAGCGAAGGACGCTATGCCAACTAATCGAACTTTAACATCCGATTCTGCAAATGAGAATTTTTTCTCAACCATATTTTGCAAAGGAAAAGAGTGGCTTATTGACAGCTACACTAACAATCTATGCACCCTTTTCACCAATTTTTCACAAGCTAACGAACCTAAGTCATTCTTGCATCACATCCAAGAATATGCACCTCCAGCAGACGCGCTGCAAGTTGCAAACCTAAACGAAGGTGAAACAGTTTTTGTGAAAATTCAGAACGTTAACTACTGTGTAACGTGGCATTGGATTGATGAGACTACCGAATACCGCTCAGTTACAATCTACAGCATCAACGATGAGAGCTTCCAAAACGCAGCACTTCATAAAGAAGAGCTAGATGTTCTTTTTGAATCCATGCACGACGGTATTTGGGTAATTGACGGGAACGGCATCACACAACGCGTTAACAAAGCGATGGAGCGTATTGCCGGTATTAAAGCCGAAGGGGTGATTGGCAAACACGTTTCAGAAGCGGTTGAAATGGGCTACACAACAACATGTGTAACTTTGCGTGCTCTGGAAGCAGGTCACTCAGTAACAATGTTTGATGACTATAGCAACGGCGTACGCTGCCTCAACACAAGTACACCTATCTTTGACGCAAATGGTGAAGCATGGAGAGCAATTGCGTGTATCCGAGACATCAGTGAAATGAAAACGTTGCAGACCAAGCTTAGCAAATACGAGTTGGAAGCACAGGTATATAGGGATAAGCTAAAAACTTTAGAAAAAGGTCAAGCCGAAGGCATACTGGGCAACAGCCCTGCCATGCTTCAGCTCTCGCAGGACGTTCAACGCGCTGCGCATGTTGATGCCCCTGTATTATTGTTAGGCGAAACGGGTACCGGTAAAACACTTACCGCTGGAACTATCCACAAACAAAGCGGACGAGGTGAAGGGCCTTTCATCTCAATCAACTGTGGTGCTATCCCAAGCGAACTTCTTGAAGCAGAACTTTTCGGTTATGAGCCTGGTGCATTCTCCGGCGCTTCCGACAAGGGTAAAGCAGGTATGTTTGAACTGGCAGATGGCGGGACGCTCTTCCTTGATGAAGTCGCAGAGCTTCCACTGCTCATGCAGGTTAAGCTCCTGCATGTTCTTGACGGTGACGGCTACCGCAAAGTGGGCGGCACAACACAACTCAAGCCTAATGTACGTATTATCGCTGCAACAAACAAATCTTTTGACCAGCTTCTTGCTTCTGGCAAATTCCGTGAAGACCTGTATTACCGTCTGCGTGTTCTTATCGTATCCATTCCACCATTACGCGAACGATCAGAAGATATCCCACTGCTGGTACAACACTTCCTCACAACCGCAAACTTAAAATACAACCTTCGCAAGACTCTTTCACCCGATCTACTTTCTATACTTTCTCAGAACAGTTGGCCTGGTAACGTTCGTGAACTACGCGCAGCTGTAGACTATCTGGTCGCTATGAGTGATCAGGATCTTATCACTCCGGACTACCTTCCCCCGCACTTCCTCTCCGGATGCGAGGACGGAGGAACTATCATGTCAAACGCCACCCGTATTAATTTGAAAGAGGAAGTAGAAAGCTTAGAACGTAAATTGATCAAGCAAGCACTGATTGAAGGCAAAAGCACATACAAGGCTGCCAAGCTGCTCGGCACCAGTCAGTCAACCATTGTCCGTAAGGCTCAGCGATATAGAATCGGACTCGTTGAGGTAAGCCACGACCTGTCGTAACATTATATATAGGCAAATAGTTCGACCTTCGATGAATAAAGCTCCGCACTAATGTGCGGAGCTTTTCTTTCGACTTTCATTTAGTTTTACTATAGAAATAACCTGTTATTTTGAATAGATGAAGTTGTAAGTATTCTATCAATAAAACTTCATTGTGCACCACCTGCCATCTAAATGTTTTTTTGCTACCGGAGACTACACAATGCGCAACCACCACTCATTCCATCTATTTTGCATATTCCTTCTACTTTTTACCACTATCAGCGGATGTTCTAACCGACAGTATATATCCGGTACAGACACATATAAAAACAAAAACTGCATCCGTGTTCTGGACATTGATGAATATGAAGCATGGGAAATAGGAGTAGCTGTTGCAAATTCTACATTCGATAGCGTCCAAACAACAGCGGGAACAAGACAGATTCATGCAAAAAGTAGTAAGATTATGATGGGGCAAGCCCGTACCACGATTGAACCAGTTGAACTTCGCTCCACAACCAACAAAACTGTTTCAGGTTTTGTCTATGACGTTTATTCAAAAAGTGACGGGATAAACCAGACATTTATTCCCGGCTACATGGCAAGCAATTTTGCTGATGAACTGCAAAATTATTTAGAAATCCAAAAAATCCGGACGAACGTAATCTGTGGCTTCGAACGAAGCAAACTTACAGGCGCTCTGGGGCGAGCTACAGGCACATGCTGGCTTGTTGACTCACGCGGCTACCTTGTTACATGTGAACACGTTGCAGGAAACAAACGTACTCTTGAAATTGTTTTACCGAACGGTGCTGTACAAACAGCAACTGTAGTTCTTACAGACAAAACAAATGATCTCGCTATACTGAAAGCTACTCCGCTTCCAGAACAATACCACCCTATCCCAATTGCCCTTACCAAACTCAGTACCCCCGGTGAATCAGTCCACATTCTAGGTTTCCCAGAGGGCGAGCACTACGGAAACTCTCTCAAAATTTCGACTGGCAATATCAGTTCTATTCTCGGTTTTAAAAACAACACCACCGAATACCAGCTTGATGCTTCCATCAATGGAGGAAACAGCGGCGGGCCAGTCTTTGACGAACACGGCACAGCTATCGGTGTAGTAAGTTCCAAGCTGGTTGGGTTGGGTACTGAGGGCATTGGTTATATAAAAAAAACAAACTGCCTCTCTTTACTCTTTGCGCAGGTCGGTATTTCTCCAACACCTTCCATTAACGAAACATTTTCAGCTGAAGAAATTTACGAACAATACAAAAATTCTGTATTCCTTATTAGACGTTACTAAGAATAATTAGAGAAATAAGAACAATGCATTCACCAAAAAAACTTTTTGACTACTCAACATTCATCTTCGACCTTGATGGATGTATCCATTTTGGCAACACCGTTGCCGAAGGTGCTCCAGAGCTATTAACGCTCCTACGCAAACAGAATAAAAATGTTTTATTCCTTAGTAACAACTCAACGCATTCCCCTGAAACCATAAGCAAGAAATTAGAAAAAATGGGAGTAGATGCTCCACCAAGTACTCTTTATCTCGCATCTACGTTAACTTCACGCTTCGTCACGCAGCAGCATGGCATCTCAACTCTTTGTGTTGCTGGAACAGACGACCTAATCTCTGAGTTCACAAAACAGGGGCACACTGTTGTTTTGCCGGAATCTGATGTCGAAACGGACATTCTTATCCTTGGTCGGGATCTAAATTTTGACTTCACACGTCTGAAAGCCTGTGCAAATCGGATTCTTAAAGGGGCAATTTTTTATGCGTGCAATGCTGACCTCACTCACCCTTCACTGGATGGAGGGAAGGAACCGGAAACTGGTGCGCTTGCTGCTGCCGTTACTGCCATGACAGGTATTAAGCCACAACCATTCGGTAAACCTGAAGCATATGCTTATGAATGCATCATGCAGGACTTCAACATCGCTGCAGAGTACTGCTTGATGGTTGGGGATAATCCTGCAACAGATATTCAAGGTGCGCGTACCGCTGGTATGGATGCATGCTGGCTTATGTTAACTGCAAAATCTGCAGAACGCCCCAAGGGAGCCACACATATTTACCGTACTATACAAGATGGTTATGAAGCCATGTGTAAACATCTAGAGCAATAAACTTATATTTCAAGATATTACAATTTCACATTCTTTTTTGACGAACCAACCAAGATGATTATATAGAGAGCGGCGTTATCGTAATAACGACCAGCATTTTATATTTTCAGAAAAGAGTACCGAATGACACCAGTAACCGAATCAAAAACGGTTGAGGTCAAAATTGACCCGCGCGATATTACCAATGAAAAAGTAATCCGTAAGGCTGCACTTAAAAAAGCTGGATTTCCGAACGCACCAGAAATTCAGACACATACCGTGCGCCGTTCAATTGATGCGCGCTCCCGCCGCCCTCAGTTTGTCTGCCAAGTTCAACTGGGCGAAGCACTAGAAGAGCAGGCCGGCTCTGTTTTTTGTCCGGAAAAATTAACTGGAAAACGAGTAGCTATCGTTGGTGCAGGACCTGCCGGTTACTTTGCAGCACTCACTCTTTTAGAAAAAGGCATAAAGCCGATCATTCTTGAACGCGGTAAAGATGTAACAGCACGACGCTATGACCTGAAAAAAATTCAGGCTGATGGCGTAGTTGACCCAAACTCAAACTACTGCTTCGGTGAAGGTGGCGCAGGCACCTATTCAGACGGCAAGCTCTACACACGTGCTACAAAACGCGGCAATGTAAAACGTATTCTCAACCTGTTTATCGAGAATGGTGCAGATCCAGACATACGCATTGATGCGCATCCGCATTTGGGTTCCAACATGCTGCCACGCATTGTCAGCAACATGCGCGAAGCTATTATTGCCGCAGGCGGTGAAATTCACTTCAACGCACATGTCACCGACCTCATCAAAGATAGAGATACCATAAAGGGTGCTGTTCTCGCCTCTGGTGAACGTGTTGATGCCGATGCCGTAATTTTGGCCACAGGCCATTCTGCGCGTGACATCTTCCACATGCTTGTTCGTAACAACATTCCGGTTGAAGCTAAGCCATTTGCACTTGGTGTTCGAATCGAACACCCGCAGCCACTCATCGATCAAATATTCTACCACCAGTCACCGCGTCATAAAAACTTACCCGCAGCAAGCTACCGTATTACAACACAAGTAGAAGAGCGCGGCGTGTTCTCTTTCTGCATGTGTCCCGGAGGCTTTGTAGTTCCGGCTTCAACTGCTCCCGGAGAACTGGTACTTAACGGTATGAGCATGTCCAGCCGCAGTGCGCCGTTTGCAAACGCAGGACTCGTCGTTGAAATTCGTCTTGAAGATGTTGGTGGTGATCCTTCCAATCCTCTTGCCGCACTCGCATTTCAGGCTGCTGTTGAAAAAACGATGTTTGAAGCTGGAGACGGTGCATCACAGAAAGCACCAGCACAGCGTGTAGGAGACTTCATCGCCGGAAAAATTTCGGACACACTTCCTAAGTCGTCCTATGTTCCAGGGTTATACTCAGCGCCGCTCAACGAGCTATTGCCGCACAATGTTGCAGACAGACTCGCTAAGGCTCTTCCTGTATTTGGCAGAAAATACAAAGGGTTTGACTCTAACGAAGCTAAAATGATGGCGGTTGAATCCAGAACAAGTTCTCCGGTTCGTGTGCTTCGCGATAGGCAGACACTTGAACATCCATCTGTGCGTGGACTTTTCCCATGTGGTGAAGGTGCTGGATATGCAGGCGGCATTGTTTCCGCTGCTATTGACGGAGAACGCGTTGCCGCTTCTGTGGCTGCCGCTCTTGGAGCTTAACGCCAAATATCAACAACATTTTTCCCAAATCATTCACTAAGCCCTTATCATTCTTGATAGGGGCTTAGTTTTTCATAGCTTCATCTTTTTGCATTGACAGCCTCAGCTTCTGGTACTAAACTTCACTCACTGATTGACCAATCAATCTAAGGTACGAGATGCGTTTCCGCTTGCATCACTGCTCCACCACCACTAGCAGGTATCTTTCTCATAAATTTCTTTATGAAACGCTCTTCGCCCCCCTTCTCCACCAGAAGGGGGGTTCTGTTTTTTTATTTATACTGCCCCTATTCATTGAATGGGTTGGCGTATTTTCTTTATTATACACAAAAAAAGCGCCTAGAGCTAACTAATAGCACTAAACGCTTTCACCAATCCTAACTCAACAAAAATAGAACAAAGCAAGCCTTATTCTATTATGCCAGTTCGCTAAATTTTTTACAACGTTCTAAAAATTCAAAGAAAACTTTTTCTTCTTCAGGAACATTTTCAATAAATACACCTAACGTCATACCACCATCACGCATGATTATGCGCCTGATCACTGCATTAATCGCAACTGACGATGAAGCCCCGAACGGTTTAAAATTAAATGCAAGCTTCTGATCTTCATAAAATGGATATTCCTGAGGCTCCCCGCTCTCATCCTCCGATAATGCAGGCAATACTATTTTCCCTCCATGCTGAGAAATGTTTATCAACATCCCATCATAAAGCTTATCTTCATATTGCACAGTCACAGGGCAGAAGCAGTTGTATCTGCATTCATTACGTAATTGCATTCGCTCAATATCCTGAGGGTAATGCAAAATCACCTGTGTAAACGGTTCCGTCAGATAGCGCGCAACGGTCGTTCTAAAGCCACAAAGAACACCATCTCCATTATTTATACAACGTATGGTTACAGAATCTTCAGGAAAAAAAGTTATAGAGTTCTGGCTCTTACCAGTTTCAACAAGGATATACTTATCCTTTTTGACTCCAACAACTTCCCCCCAACAACGTTGTCCCGTGCTAGCCAACTGGATATTAAGAGATTCACCAACATGCATATTAAACGTGTTCACTTTTGTACCTACTATTCCGACGATGACATCACTTTATATTAAACGTTTCCAACAATACTGAATTGTTAATAAAAAATAAAGAGACACCAAGCAGATTGGAATAATATAAAAAAAAGCCGGAACAACAGTCGGTCCCGGCTTATCTTACAGTAACTAATTTGTTCGACTAAATATACACTCGGCGTACGCGCGCCATAAGACTTGCAACAACCTCATAGTTGATGGTGCCAAGCATCTGAGCCATGTCATCTGCAGTAACAGAGTTATCTCCCTGTTTACCAAGAATAACTACCTCATCGCCACATTGAGCCGTGGAATCCTCACCAAGATCAATCATGGTCTGATCCATACAAACTCTGCCTACAACTGAAGCACGCTGGCCATGAACAAGCATTACCCCTTTGGAAGAAAGATATCGATCATACCCGTCTGCATAGCCAATAGGTACCACACCGATTCGAGTATTTCCCTTGCATACATGTGTATGCCCATAGCTCACGGTGGTACCGTTTGGAGCTTCCTTAACACTCACTAAAGACGCCTTTACCGTCATGGCTGGCTTCAGATCTAGCAAGCTGCGGTCAACTGAATCAGATGGATACAATCCATATGTTACAATCCCCGGACGCACCATGTTAAAATATGCTTCAGGCATTGTCATAATTGCCGCACTATTTGCAGCATGGATAAGTGGGAAATCAAATCCTGCAGTCTTCAAAGCATCAATAGTCTCTGTAAACAGCTCTAACTGACGGTAGGCATTATCCAGACATTCCGCATCGCTTGCAGCGAAATGCGTAAAAATTCCTTCCAGATCAAAAACACCGTGACGCGCAATATCCTGAACACGGTCAACAATAGAAGATTGTCCTGGAACACTTTCCGGAAGCAACCCCAACCGTCCCATGCCAGTATCAATCTTAACATGGACAGTCAGTTTAGCATTGGCACAACGCAGAAATGAAGCAAGGCGCTCTGCGTATTCGCATGAATGCACAGTCTGTGTCAGCTTCAAATCAACCAGCCGTGGCGCACAGTCAGGCGGAGTATAGCCGAGAATCAAAATAGGCGCTTTAATGCCTGCATTTCTCAGGACAATTGCTTCGCTCAACCGGGCAACACCCAAGTACTCTACACCTTCTCGTACAACGGCATTTGCGACCTGAATTGCTCCATGGCCATACGCATTGCCTTTGACAACAACGAGCATTGCCTTCTGGTCTCCAACGAGATGACGAATTTCCCGAATGTTGTGACGAATTGCAGAAAGATCTATTTCAGCCCATAGCGGCTCTGAATGCAGCATATTTCCTTCCTTAGATGTAAGACAGCTCTCTCTTTCCCCCATATGTTATCCATACAAAATGTACGACTACAAACGCACAGGCAAGCACCTTCCTGTTTCTGCAACCAAACAGCATTGTTGACAAAAACACGACACCTGTAATTGAAGATAAAAACGCACAGCAATCTTCACGCGTCTAAGGCAGTATACATTCCGCTTATCTCAACCACCCTTACACAAAAAAACCTTCCTGATTGTGCTACCAAAGCAGGAAGGTTTCTTACTATTCAATTACCAATAATCCCGTCCCGCTACTCTACTGTAACGCTCTTGGCAAGGTTACGCGGCTGATCCACATCTTTACCAAGATAATCAGCAGCCTCATAACTAAACAATTGTAACGCCGGAAGTACCAAAAACGATGAAAGTGGATACGCAAATTCCGGCAGGACCCATTTATGTTTCACAGAGAGATCGGAGTTCGGGTTCGTCAATGCAATCACATCGCCTGCGCGTGCCTGCACTTCTTCAAGGTTAGACTTAACCTTGGCAAAGAACTGGTCATTTAACGCAATAGCGAAAGTTGGAAACTCCGGATCAATAAGAGCAATAGGGCCGTGTTTCATTTCACCGGCTGCATACCCTTCAGCATGAATATATGAAATCTCTTTAAGCTTGAGAGCACCTTCCATTGCAAGCGGGTACCCGACACCGCGTCCAAGGAAGAAGAAACTGCGAGCTGTGGAGTATTCGCGTGCAAGACGTTTTGCATCTTCACGAATACGCGGCAATTCCGCTTCCAGAATTTCAGGAAGCTTACGGAGACCGTCAAACATTTCACGGCGCAGTTTATCATCAAGCATATCTTTACGATCTGCCCAGGAAAGCCCCATCAGTAGCAATACCGCCATCTGAGAACACATTGCCTTAGTAGAAGCAACAGAAATCTCAGGACCAGCCTGTGTGTAGACCGTAATGTCAGATTCACGTGCTATAGATGAACCCACAACGTTACAAAGTCCAACTACCGGAATACCCCTTTCTTTCGCAATGCGGAGCGCTGCAAGAGTGTCTGCGGTCTCGCCGGACTGACTGATAACCAGAACTACGTCACCCTCATCAAGGATCACGTCTCGGTATCTGAACTCAGAAGCGATTTCAACGGTAACAGGAATACGCGCCCAACTTTCAAAAAGGTGCTGTGCCCATTGCCCTGCGTTAAAACTTGTACCGCATGCAACAATATGCAAGCGCTTTGGAACAGGCATAGTACTCAGCTCTGGCAAAACAGCAATCTGCTTCTGCCAGTCAACACGGCCGGCAAGACAATCTTTCACAACACGAGGCTGTTCAAAGATCTCTTTAAGCATAAAATGCTTGTATCCGTCCTTCTGTGCAGCTTGCACGTCCCATTCAATGTGGTGCACTTCTTTTTCAATCGGAGTAAGAGTGTGTGCATCTTTTACAGTCCAGCTGTTTGCATCAATACGCACCATCTCACCGTCTTCAAGGAAAACTACATCACGAGTGTACGCAAGAAACGCAGGGATGTCGGATGCCACAAAGTTTTCACCCTGCCCTACGCCCAAAACAAAAGGACACGCACAACGTGCACCATAAATAACACACGGGTTACTCTCTTCCATAACAAGAACAGAGTATGCACCATCAGCTTTGTTTACAGCCCAGCTCAATCCTTTTTCCAGAGAACCGGTCTCTTTTACACCTTCTGCGATGAGGTTACAAAAGACTTCAGAATCTGTGTCTGAACGGAAACCGTACCCTTTTGAGGTCAACAGGTCTTTCAGCTCCTGATAGTTCTCAATGATACCGTTGTGAACTATCGCAAGTGATTCATCCCATGATTTATGTGGATGAGCATTGCGTTCAGTCGGTGCACCGTGCGTTGCCCAACGGGTATGCCCCATGCAGGATGTAGCAAGTGAAATATTCATGGCCTCAAGCTTGGACTCAAGATTCACAAGCTTGCCTTCAGCACGAACGGTTGTAAGCTGCTTGTTCTGAACAAACGCAACACCAGCTGAATCGTACCCACGATATTCAAGGCTTTTTAAGCCCTTAACTGCAATAGGGACAGCAGGTCTATGACCTGTATACCCAACAATTCCACACATATTATTACGTCTCCTAATTTCAAGAGATTCAAATCCATTTTCCAATTATGTATATGCTTTCCCAACAATAGGCAAGAACAGCACATAACCTACTTAACAATCGAGAATTTTTAACCGTTTTCACTCGTCAATCTCACCATCCATTTGCACAACATTATTAGCCATTTCAATCAACTTTCGTACAACATATATCCTTCTGCAACTTGTTGCGCAAAAAACAACGATGTAGCACCATGAATACGCCTGCAAAGAGCAAGTGAAACAACTCATCCGATGTCATCAGCAACATATGAATTCCATAACAGGACTACTCCTTAGCACTGCTGCCTACGCAACTGACACCACGACCAACCACGCTACCATAAAAAACTGACTTCGCACACATCCATCCCACTCTCCTTATTAGTATTTTCAGTATACATGTTTTTATTTCGGAAACAATCATTGTTCCAGCTGGTATGGGGTGGCAGAAAGATATTGTGGGAAATCCCCCCTTTTTAGCGAAACACGAGGTGATGATATGGGACAGCGAGTACCAGATATTGACTTCCAACTGGTCCGCCGAGGCGATTTAGCAATTGAATCGATGGATCGGGCTGTTCAGGCAACAGGTGTGAAACAATGTTATCCGTACAAAGCACGGTGGCAATGGATGCGCCGTCTTTATATACAGGGGCGAGCTACGCCTTCGCTTCTACGGACATTCATCATACGGCTATCAAGGCATACTCCCTACTCCCTGCGCACGTTAATGGACCTTCATATACGCTCCGGAGTTGACCTTGTATGTCCAGTTATGGATGAAAAAGGACGCTTCGACCTGTAATAAGCTAACATTATAGAACTTTCAGCAGGGCTACCGTTTTTACGGTAGCCCTGCTATTGTCTTATCTAGAAAACAAGCAACATACTCCCGCTTGTTTGTAGTCACTAACTTGTGTACTTTTCTGAACTCAAGCTTTCCTATCGTTGTTGAATATATTAGGAAGAAGTTACTGACCACTGCGTAACTTTCTCGCAGTGCCACCTCTATACCCATATCAGGGTACTGTAAGAGTTACTGGTAGTAAGGAGTGTTAGATGATTTATACTATCTCAGCGCTGGTTAAAAACCAGCCGGGTGTTGTTGCAGACGTTACTGCTGTATTCCGAGACCGTAGCGTCAATTTCAAATCAATTTCCTGTGCTGAAACAGAGGAATTTGAAGTTTCCAGACTCGTTATTACTGTTGATTGCAAGTCTGCTACTATCAAAACTCTTATTGAAGACATTGCAAACCTCCCTGCGGTATCCGAAGTAGATACACTTGAACGCCATGACTTTGTTGATCGCCAGATGGCACTTATCAAAGTAGGCTTTACTAAAGACACCATGACGCAGGTAATGCAGATTTTTGAAGTATTCCGTGCAGATGTTGTAAGCATGGGGCAGGAAACTATTACTATTGAAATTACAGGCGATGAAGACAAAGTAGACGGGCTCATCAAAATGCTGCGCCCGCACGGCATACGCGGTCTGTGCAGAACCGGTGTTGTTGCTCTCAAACGTGGCGATGAATAAATAGGCCGGAGACTTGCACTATGCCTATAAATTCCCTTCAGTCCCTTGCAGATTATATTATTGAAAGCCACGTAACAACAAAACTCGCAGTTGCAGCTTGTGCCGAAGGCTTTGTGTTACGCGCTTGTGCTGAAGCATATGCAAAAGGAATTGCAGAACCAATTCTTGTTGGCAATCTGGAACTCGCAGAAAAACTTGCTGCAGAACGTGATATTGATCTTTCCCCATTTGAGAAACATCACGTACCTGAGCCTGCAGAAGCTGTGGCAAAATGTATTGAACTGGTGAAAGAAGGCCATGCCAGCGCCATCATGAAAGGCAAAGTTAACACCGATGTCCTATTGCGCGGTATTCTTAACAAAGAAACCGGCATGCCTCCTAAAGGCGTTCTTTCCCATGTCGGGCTTTTCAATGCCCCAAACGATGACCGGCTAATGATTATCACAGATGCCGGCATCAACATTGCGCCAAATATGCAGCGTAAAGTTGATATTGTTAAAAACGCGTTACGCGTTGCAAAAGTGCTCAAAATTGAGCGCCCCAAAGTTGCAATGCTCGCAGCGACAGAAAAAGTTATTTACCCTGCAATGCCTGCCACTCTCGACGCTCAGATGGTTGCAAAAATGGCAGAACAGGGAGAATTCGGTGACGCATATGTTGCCGGTCCATTTGCACTCGACCTTGCGGTATCTATGCGTGCTGTTGAGTGCAAAGGCGTCGAAAATCCGGTAGCAGGCAAGGCTGATATCCTAGTTGCACCGGACATTGAGAGCGGAAACATCCTATACAAGTCGCTTACCGCACTCATGAATCTGGATATGGCCGGCATGGTAGTCGGCAGCGAAGTACCAATTGTACTTCCTTCCCGTGGTGATACTGACCGCACAAAATTCTACTCTATTGCACTGGCCATCGCTATGGCTATGGATGAAAAGGAGTCGCCTTAATGGCAGAGCATATTCTGGTTATTAATCCGGGTTCTACTTCAACCAAAGTTGCTGTTTTTGATGGTGAAAAAGAACTTTTCTCCCACACTGCAGAACACGACAAGCAAGAAACACTCGCCTTTAACACTGCTACTGAACAAATGGAACTTCGACGCAGTACCATTAAAACAGTACTCAAAAAGCACGGCATGGACGCCATCAAATTTGATGGAATTGCAGGTCGTGGAGGACTTCTTGCTCCAATGCGTGGCGGCACGTGGAATGTAACCCCCGCCATGCTTTCAGATCTGGCCTCCGCTAAATACGGAGAACACGCATGCAACCTTGGTGCACCGCTAGCACTCGAATTTGCAAAAGAACATGGAGTTAAGGCATATATTGTCGACACCGTTGTTACTGACGAGATGGACGACCGTGCCCGACTCAGTGGATTACCGGAACTTCCGCGACGCAGTGTTTTTCATGCTCTATCCCAAAGGGCGGCAGCACGAAAGGCAGCGGAGCAACTGGGAAAAGAATATGCAAACAGCCGCTTCCTCGTATGCCACATGGGTGGAGGCGTATCTGTAGCTGCACACCGTAATGGTAAAATTTGTGATGTAGTCAATGCACTGGAAGGTGACGGCCCGTTCTCACCGGAACGAACCGGCCGCCTGACGGCACTGGGTGTACTTGACCTTGTCAAAAATGGAACCTTTACTTACGAGGAATTGCGGTCACGTATCCTCAAAACAGGTGGGCTTTGGGCACACCTAGGTACCAATGACCTGCGCGAAGTTGAAAAACGTATAGCCGCAGGCGATACAAAAGCGCAGCTTGTTTTTGAAGCTCTCGCATACTGTATTGCAAAAGAGCTCTCGGGGCTTCTCCCTGCACTTATGCACCTTGAGGAAGGTGAAAGTGCCCCTATTACCGTTGATGGGTATGTTCTCACTGGCGGTATGGCAAACAGCAAGAAACTTGTTGAAACTATCATTAACAATCTACCACCGCTTGCACCTGCCATTATCTTCCCTGCTGTAGAAGAGATGCATGCACTTGCTGGCGGCGTTTTACGCGTACTTCGGGGCAAAGAAACAGCCCGTGATTACACAGGAACCCCTCAGGATTTACTGTAAATCACAACGCATTGATTTTCCTTCTTATTTCCACTATCAAGGAGGAATAAGGTTCCCGTATTTCAGAGGGCCATCATTTAACATCGTGGGGCAGACATGGGTTCATCCAAAGAACTAATTCTTAATAATGCACGCCAACTCTTCGCTGAAAAAGGTTTCAAGGGCACAACGGTAGCTCTTATTGCGCAACTTTCACATGTAACAGATGCTGCTATTTACCGACATTACAAGTCGAAGCAGCAAATCTTTGATCAGATCATCGAAGAACTCATTACTGAGTACAAGGGCATGCTTGATGAAATTAAGGCTCGCCAGAAATCCGGCTATTGCCTTTTAGAGACACTCATTCAGGACGTAGTGGGTTTTGTTAACGAACATGAAACAGGATACAAAGTTATCCTTACCACGTACGCCACAATTCCAAGTGCTAAAATTGCTATGGAAAATATGACAGGTGCACTGAAGCAGACCATTGTTGCCTGTCTTGAACGAGGCATTAAAGACGGTACAGTGCGCGAAGACATTGAAGTGGACGAAACTGCTGAAATTATCACCTGGTTGCTTGCAGGGCTTAACCGCCGACGCATTTTCTGGCCAGAGCGTGATGAAATTACTAAATCCGCTGTTACCTTCTGCCTTAATTCCATTAAGGGCTTTTAATCAATACGATTTGCTCATTAAAAAAGGGAGAGCTGCATATGCTCTCCCTTTTTTAATGCTTAACCTTGATTCCGCTTTTTCAATTCTTGTTTGTGGTTATGGATAACTTCCTGATACTTCTTTGCCTGCGCATCAGTTAGAACGCCATTAAGCTCTTCTCTAAACCGCTGATGCTGCTCTAGGATATCTATCTTAATTTCCCGCTGTTCTTCTTTGTCAGTTGCTTCAGAAAGTGACTTAAAAAGCGGCCCCATTTCAGCATCCCGCCGTATAATGATATCTTTTACTTTTGCCTGCTGTTCCGGAGTCAGGTCCAGCATCTTTGTCATACGTTCAACACGCTGTTCCGGAGTCTTTTTGTTATAAGAACAATCCTTAGCAAAAGCAGAAGAACATAACGCGACAGATAACACTGCTACACACACTATCAACAATCTTTTCATACCAGCCTCTCAATATTGAATTAATGCAGCAAATTCACCGCACACACATTTCAGACCAGTATGTAAGGATAGGAGGCTGTTGTCATAGTATATTAATGAAGCTAAACACTTACACAATTAATATGTTCCAAGATTTTTGTCGCAACATACTCTGGATCAAGTTCTGTCAGACACTTATATCCAATAGCGCAACTTGTGCTATCACAAGGACAACATTCTATATCAGATTTGATAGTTACATGTTCATCTGACGGAAAACGCCATGAATCACTGCTTGATCCCAGTGGTACAAAAGTAGGTGTCCCTACCGCTACTGCCATATGGCGTGGAGCAGAACAGTTTCCAAAATGCAGAATACTGCGTTCCTGACAGGCAGCAACCTCTCTCAATTGTAAGCTCGGAGAAGGCACTATCACTGCTTCCGGTGTCTCGCAGGCACTCAAAACCTCATCAAAAATACCTTCCTCTCCAGGACCCGCCAGCAGTACAAATCGTAATTCTTTATGTTTTTCAGCTAAAAGGCTGATGACTTTCGCATAGTTTTCTGCAGGATACTTTCTGCCAATATCATGGTGAGTAGCATCAATAGTAATAATTCTATGCTCATCCGTTACGCCCCATTCTTTAAGTCGTGCAGACATAGCATCACGTTCCTGCTCTGTAAGAAACAACTTCGGGGGAGTGCAGTTCCACTCAATACCAAGTGGAGCAAGGATTGCAGCCTTAGACTCTGAAGCATACCCGCTCTTGCTTTTGGTAAGGTGGGTATAGCCGATATCGTTAATCCATGAAGAACGATAACTCAGCTTAACAGGCGCATCTGTAAGATAAGATACCCAGCGGACTCGAGGAAGATGCTGCAAACCAATCATCAAATCATACCCCTGCCGCGCAACCTTTCTGTAAAACGCAAATTCTTTAATAATGTTGGATAATTCTTTTTTATCCAACGCCCATATTTTTGAAATATACGGGTTATTCTGAAGCACAGGAACACATTTTTTTTCTGTAAAGTAGTGAATCTCCGCATCAGGAAACTTCTTGGCAAGCAACTCAGCAACAGGCGTAGAAAGCATAACATCGCCAATTTGTCTAAGCTGACAAACAAGAATTTTTTTTACTTTTTTGGAATCAAGAGAAAGGGTGCTATCAGTCACGGATACTCCAAATGATAAATGCAATTTTTATGTACGGCTTGATACCATAATGAGCACTGCATACATCGTCAACGCACAGCCGCTTGCAGCAGCATGCTAACCACACACAACATGAAAAACTAATAAAATACAAACCAATACACAATCTGGAACAAACAAATAAGCTAATTTGTATAAAAACAATACAGTTTCAAGCTTTAAAAATCGCTGCGACGAGTATAAGGTTTTGTTAATTGCAACTTGAATTATTGACACGACAACAAAAAAGCTGCCATTACTTGACATGTCAACAACCAAACCTCGACTATACTAACCACTCATACTGCACTCGAGAAGAACTGTATGCCCAAATATACATTTCCAGCACTACTTCTAAGCATTTTTCTTTGCTCTGCATGTGCTCCTTTTGCACCGACGCACTCCTTACAACCCAACATCCCGCTTGATAAACCGTACTCTATTCAAGTGGAAGGGCAGGAGTCGGACACACTATGGTGGAAAAATTTTAACAGCGCTGAGCTTAACGCCCTTATCGAAAAAGCACTCTCCGACAACTTTACCATTAATGTTGCTTACGCCCGTCTTAAACAAGCGAGTGCCAACTTGAAACGCGCAGGTGCTGACCAGTACCCGACGTTAGACCTCACGGGTGGAGCCAAAGCCGGACGAACAGGATCAAAAGCAGGTACCGGAAAGCCAAGTAAATATGATGACACCCAGCAATACCAACTTGGTGCAGCCGCTGCTTACGAGCTCGACTTATGGGGACGCATTAAAGCACAACGCAGTGCAAGCGAACAACAATTTTACGCAACGCAAGCTGATCTCGACGCTGCTGCCGTTACCGTTGCGGCATCTGTTGCGGAAACATGGGTTGATTTACTCAGAGTTCGCCAAGAAATTGCTATCTTAAATGAACAGATTGAAAACAACAAAAAGCGACTTGAATTTCAAGAACTGCGCTTTATAAATGGTATTGCAGAGTCTGTAGATGTACTGCAGCAACGACAAATTTTAGCATCCAGTCAATCAGAACTCCCTTTACTGATTGCCAAAGAACAAGTGCTGCTTAACGCTCTTTCCGTCCTTATCGGAAGTACTCCGTTGGAACGCCCGACCATTATTCAAAAAGAATTGCCTGAACTGATTGCCCTTCCGACAACAGGATTACCTTCTGATCTGCTGATAAACAGACCGGACGTCCGCTCTTCCGGCTTCAAGCTCTTCTCAGCTGAATGGAGCGTTGCAGAAGCACGGGCAAACAGACTGCCGCAATTCACGCTCAACGCGAATGCAGCCTTCCAGAGCAGTGTTGCAGCCGTACTGTTCAACAACTGGGTAGCGACCCTTGCCGGTAACGTTATGCAGCCACTTCTTGATGGTGGATTACGAGCCTCGGAAGTAGAACGCACACGTGCCGTTGTTGAAGAACGTACTGCACAATATAGTGACACCGTGTCCAAAGCCATTCAAGAAGTTGAAGATGCGCTGGTCAATGAAGAACAGCAACAAGAATATTTACGGCTAATTTCCGCACAGAAGGACGCCACAGCAAAAACCCTTGAAGATGCTCAATTGCGCTATCTCCAAGGACAAAGCGGTTACTTGCCGCTGCTTCAGGAAGTCTTAAACGTCCAGAGCCTAGAACGACAAATGATTCTACAACAAGCAGAGCTTATTAAGCTCCGTATTACTTTATACCGTGCCCTCGGTGGAGGCTGGACATACAGCCTGGCACAAGTGCACGATGCTACGCCTGACGATAAAAATGGGGGGATCTAACCGGTATGCAGAACAATCCTACATCCCGAAAAAAAGCAGTTATCAACGCCATTGTATTCACTCTCATGATTGCATTAGGCGTTAGTGGATATTCATATTTTATGGGCTCAAAGCCAAAAGTGGCTAAAAAAGCTCCTACTAAAAAAGTGGCGACCGTTCAGGTTGTTCACCTGAAAAAAGGTCCTGTTCCAATGCAAATCAAGGGCACAGGCACTGTCATCCCTGCACGAAAGGTAAAACTTACTCCTGAGGTTTCAGGAACAGTTGCGTGGACTGCCCCGCAATTTGCTGGTGGTGGTATCATCAAAAAAGGCGAAACAATCCTTCGTATAGACACAAAGGATTATGACATTGCCCTGCGTAAAAGCATAAGCACTCTTGCCACTGCTGAAGCAGAATTAATGCTGGAAGAAGGTCAGCAACGAGTTGCAAGAGAAGGGGTGCGCCTTCTTGACGAAAGCAAAAGCTCTGCTAAATACAGCACAGCACTTGCGTTACGTAAACCGCAGTTAATGAAAGCAAAGGCTGAACTGGAAAAAGCAAGAGCTGAAGTTGCACAGGCTAAGCTTAACCTTGCCCGATGCGTACTCCGCGCTCCGTTCGACGTTATGATACAAGAAACAAGCGTAAACCTTGGCTCCAGAGTCACTACATCTACCAACGTCGCAACGCTGGTTGGCATTGATGAATACTGGGTTGAAGCCGCTGTTCCTGTAGACCGCCTTGAGCACCTTGGGTTATCCCGCAAAAACATTACAGCCACAGTTGTTCGCCAAGGTGGTGTGTCCAAATGGAAAGGCGACGTCCTGCGCCTTACCGGTACCCTTACAGAATCCACACGCCTTGCACGTGTTGTTGTTGCTATTAAAGATCCGCGCGGCCTGAAGTCGCAAAACTTTACGATGCCTCTTATGCTCGGCGACTACGTTGATGTAACCATCGAAGGCAATACTATCGAATCCGCCTATAAAATCCCGCGCTCTCTGGTGCGTAACGAAAACGAACTGTGGCTCTACGCCAACGGTCAATTAGCCATTCGAAAACTTAATATTATCTGGAAATCTCCTGAGGCAGTGTACGTTACTGAAGGAATCTCAGAATCCGACGCAATTGTGTCTTCAAACCTGAGCAATGCATACTCCGGAATGGCGCTCATCCTTGATTCAAAAGCTACGCCGACCATTGCAGGAGAACGAAAAGAAGGCACTGGAAAAAAGCCACTCAATAACTCCGACAATGGTGTCCATTCTGGCAACAATGTCGCAACGGCGGAGTAACTCATGGCATCATCACCTCTTGCTTCGCAGCACCGCCAGCCCAAAGCCCCCCTACCGGAACAACCACGTGGAGCCGTAGCATGGATGGCAGGTAACTCAGTTGCGGCCAACCTGCTTATGCTCGTGCTTCTTATCGGCGGTCTTGTTCTCGGCTCCAGCACCACACAGGAAGTTTTTCCTGAAATTGAGCTGGACTCAGTATCTGTTACAGTTTCGTATCCCGGTGCCAGCCCTGAAGAGATCGAACGTTCAATTGTTCAAGCTGTTGAAGAATCCATTGAAGGAATTGAAGGGATTGAAGATGTTACTTCCACTGCCAACGAAAATAGCGCCACCATCCGTGCAGAACTACTCGATGGTGCCGATGTTGATCGTGTCTGGCAGGACATCAAAACAGAAGTAGATAGAATCACCACTTTTCCTGATGAGGCAGAAGACCCGCGCATAACCATTGATTCCCGTAAACGTAGCGTGCTCACACTTGTTGTAAGCGGAAACGTATCTGAACTGGTATTGCGCGATTACGCAAACCAATTGGAAGATGCTCTCCTGAGGAATCCCAACATCACGCAGGCAGACATCACTGGAGTGCGTGATTTAGAGACACATGTTGAAATCTCCCGCAACACGTTACGCAAATACAATATTACCCTTACCCAAGTTGCCGATCAGATCAGAAAAGCATCTGTAGAGCTCGGCGGCGGCAGCCTTAAAACTGCACAGGGTGAAATTCTTGTACGTGTGACAGACCGTAAACTGGTTGCAAAAGATTTTGAACAGATACCTATCCTGACAGACGAATACGGCGCCTCCGTCTACCTCGGAGATATTGCAAACATATGGGATGGATTTGAAGACACAGATGCTTGGAGCAGCTTTGACGGAAACCGCGCTGTATCCGTCGAGGTCTATCGCATCGGTTCACAAACCCCTATGAGCATTGCCACAGCAGCCCTCAATGTTGTTGATGAATTCAAGGAAGACTTACCTCCGGGAGTTACTATCGGCTCCCACCACAACCGGTACGTAATGTTTCAGGATCGAGCAGACCTGCTTCTGCGCAACGCGTATATCGGCCTTGGACTGGTGTTCATCTTCCTGGCATTGTTCCTTGAAATCCGTCTTGCCTTCTGGGTAAGCCTCGGTATTCCTATTTCATTCCTCGGTGCTTTTGTCTTCCTGCCGTTTACTGATTTCAGCATAAACATGATCACCATGTTTGCATTTATCATCACCCTCGGTATCGTTGTGGACGACGCCATTGTTGTCGGTGAAAACGTCTATTACCATCGAAATCTAGGTAAAAGCAGGTTGCAAGCAGCCATTGATGGCGCAAAAGAAGTTATGGTTCCGGTAACATTCAGTGTTATCACAAACATCATAACCTTTATGCCGCTATACTTTGTACCGGGTACAATGGGTAAGATATTTAAATACATTCCGGTTGTTGTCGGTATTGTATTCTTTATTTCACTTATCGAGAGTATCTTCATTCTACCCGCGCACCTTGCGCATGGCAGTGAACGTTCCCGCATTCCAGGGCTTAGCCGGCTCATCGCGTTACAACAACGATTCAGTAACCGTTTTGAACATTTCATTGCCCATCAGTACGGTAATTTCATCAGCAAACTTATCGGCTATAGATTCGCTGTTCTCGGCACAGCGCTGGCGATCCTTTTTATTACCGTAGGCTTCGCTCTGTCAGGTCGTTTGGGAATGGTGCTTTTCCCGACTGTTGATTCTGACTATGCCTATGGTTCAGTCACTATGCCATACGGCACACCGGTCTCACGCATTAAAGAAGTTGAAAAGCAACTAGTTGATGCCGCCAATGCCGTCATCGCCAATAATGGTGGAGACAAACTCAGCACCGGCATCTTAACGACAGTTAACACCAACAAACTTAATGCGCGTATTTACCTGACCCAACCTGATGTTCGTCCGGTATCCACACCAGAAGTGACAGCACAATGGCGTAATGCTGTAGGCACAGTACTCGGTGCAGAAGCAGTAGATTTTGTTGCGGACAAAGGAGGTCCGGGTTCCGGCAAAGGGGTCACCATTCAACTTTCACACCGTGACAACACCGTTCTTGAACAAGCCGCCACAGAGCTTGCCGAAGCAATGGCATTGCTCAAAGGCGTAAGCGATATTGATGACGGTAACGCGCGAGGCAAACGTCAGTTTGACATTAAGCTACTACCTGCAGGTGAAGCCGCAGGTCTTAGTTCACGCGAAATTGCAACCCAGTTGCGTAACGCCTTTTACGGAGCAGAAGCAGTAAAACAGCAAGTTGGGCAGGACGAAGTAACTGTACGTGTACGTCTACCTAAAGAAGAACGTGCATCTGTAGCGACCTTCGATAACCTGGTACTTACCCTCCCAAACGGTGGTGAGATGCTCCTGCGTGATGCAGCGCAAATCACCCGAGCCTTCGCGGATACATCAATTACCCGTGAAAACAGCAAACGTATTCGAAGCGTTACAGGCAACGTAACACCTCGCAAGCTTTCAGAACAGGTCATAGCCTCAGTCAAAAGTGATATTCTTCCAGATTTGTTACGGAAATATTCCGGTCTAAACTATTCCCTAGAAGGGAAACAGGCAGATATGCGTGACAGTATCCAGAGTCTCATAAAAGGCTTGCTGCTGACGCTCCTCGCCATCTACGCACTGTTGGCTATTCCGTTCAAAAGCTATATCCAGCCGCTCATTGTTTTGCTCGCAATCCCGTTCGGCATGGTGGGTGCCGTCGTCGGTCATCTCATCATGGGTTATTCCCTTAGTCTCATGAGTATGTTCGGGCTTGTGGCATTAGCTGGTGTGGTAGTGAACGACTCACTCGTTCTTGTGGACTTCACCAACCGGCTACGACGAGAAGGCTACACACCGACAGAAGCCGTTGTTGCAGGCGCAATTAAACGATTCAGGCCAATCCTGCTGACCACAATCACAACATGCTGCGGGCTTGCGCCGATGATTCTGGAAACCTCACGACAGGCTCGATTCCTTATTCCGATGGCAATCTCCCTCGGATTCGGTATCCTGTTCGCAACAATCATTACGCTTTTACTCGTGCCGTGTTTCTACCTCGTATTCGAAGATGTCACACAGCTCGTATCTTTCAAGACATCCCGAGTCGCACAGGGAACTAAACAGCATGTGCAATAATTTCTGATTAGCTATGCCTCCGGCGGTGCTTGCCAGTAGGACTTTAAGAACCTTTTTGAAAAAAGGTTCTTAAAAACTCCAAAAACTTTTAACTACGAACTAAGCACGTTGTTTACCTAGCCTCGCGACTGACCCCCACTTCCTTTCATAAAACCCAAAAGGGCTGCCCTAGTTAGTTAGGACAGCCCTTTTTTTCTGTTCAAGTCAGTGAAATTATCATGCGTGGTACTTTAAGTAATAATCCTCAATCGCAGAATAAAATTCGTTGGAAAGCAGAAGCTGAGGAATACGAAACAAAAAATATCGTAGATTCAAAAAAGGCAACCCTAATCATCAGCTACTAGGAAGCAGACAGACGTGCTGTGCGCTTCGAGAAATTCTATGGACGCAGGGAACGCATCTTCGGTGTGCGGCTCAAGGGTCGCTGTTGGGAAAAGTTCATTCTTTTGAATGTAATCGAACAAGTCAAGAAGCGGAATAGTACCAGCGCCAAGGGCAAGGTGCTGATCTTCTAAACCGTCATTATCGTGAAGATGAAGATGGCCAAGACGAGGTGAGAAAGCATTAAGCCATTCAAGCAGATCATTGCGCTGCGCCCCTTTGGCAAAAGAATGCCAATGCCCAACATCAAAACAGTGGGACACTCGATCTGCTGGTAACAAATTGACAAGATCAACAAGTGCTTTGGGTGTCTTTTCGTACGTGTTTTCTAAAAAAAGCTGGGTAGTTAATCCATCTTTTTTGAGGAATTGTGACCACGTTTCGTAGGAACGCGAAAGCCATTCATCGTAATAAAAATCATGCTGACCGGCTTCATAGTCAGGATGTCCAACAAAATGAGTTGGTTTGTAGACTTGTGAAATTTCGAGCGCTCTCAGCAAAGTTGCGCGCGTTGCTTCCAAAATTTGGTCATTCAAACTTCCCGGTGCGAGGTCGAAAAATGGAAGATGAATGCCACAGGAAAGCCCCGCCTCAGAGAATTTTTTTGCGGTCGCTGCATGCCAATGTATATCGAGATTCTGAACCGCGAAGGTATCCATGCCCAGCTCCGGTGACACACCTTGTTCAATAAGCATATCGATATATCGCGGCTCATTAGCAGCGAAGCTGAGCGGCAAATTTACAAACAGACTCATAGGGAACTTGATCCTTTTTTTCATTTTATGAAATTCAGACACACATGATCTTTATGCCATGTCCGAAGCATGGCCTGAAAACATTTTACACATTTTCTCTTCGAGAGACTATTTTTGAAAAAATCCATTTCGATTGTCTACTCCATCGTTGGACAATAAATCCTACTTTTTTTGTATATTTTTGCACAAATATTTTTCTGCTTTTTTATCAACAAGTTAGGCGCAAAAAACACCTCTCTCACCCCTATGCGATCCCTTGACGAAACCTGACAAATACCCTACCCCGTCGGTATGATAATAACTCATACCGAATCGGTAGGTTTTAAAACCACCGGTTTACCGGTGAGTTATCGGGCGTCGTGACTTTTACGAAGTCCGTGCAACCGCATACATATCCAGACTGCCACAGTGCCCTTAGGCCGCATGGCTAGTTCTGCGCGGTTCTGCTTTCTCTTGAAGTTGGGGAACTCTCAAGAGGTTAATGGCTAAGGGGTGTCTGAGGACGAGTTAATATTTCATCGAAAGGACTGCCACTATGATGAAGGGAAGATCACTGCTTCGCTGGGCGGGCATGCTGATGGTTGTTGCGCTTGTATCGATCGTAGGTATCGAAGCGCACAGCTCAAATGTTACAGCGGCTCCTGCCAAGCACCGTGCTGACATCATCACCATTGATGTTATCGGCAAGCTTGGTGATATGGAGTTGCCAGCCGTTACGTATCGCCACGATCTGCATACTGATGCGCTGAAAAAAATGGAAAAAGACTGTGCTACCTGTCACGATAACGACAAAGGCAGCATGGACCTCACTTTTAAACGAACTGATGATATGTCTGCAAAAGAACTGCAGAACTTATATCACCAGAACTGTGTAGGCTGTCATGCCGACATGGCTAAAGCCGGTCAGGACACTGGTCCTCTGGAAAGCGAATGTCGTACATGTCACAATCCAAAGCCGAATGAGGTGGCAAAACGCCAGCCTATCGACATGGATAAGTCCCTGCACTTCCGTCATATTTCTTCTAAAAAAATCGTTGTTTCTGAACAGGACAAAAACTGTGGCGCTTGCCACATGAACGTTGATGTTGTTGCAGGTACTGCTAAATACGTACCTGGCACTGAAGACAGCGATAACGGCTACGGTGAAGGCTATGTAAAGTACAAATGCCCTAAAGCCGCAGCACACACCAGCTGTATCAGCTGCCACATGACTGAAGCGAAAAAAGACGCTACATCTACAGGCCCTGTTTCCTGTGCAGGCTGTCACAGCGCTTCTGCTCAGAAAGAAATGAAAAAAGTAACTGGTAAACGCCTTGATCGCGGTCAGCCAGACACTCTTCTTATCGTTCCAACCACCGCAAAGAAAAGCGACATTGCACCTGTGGCATTCGACCACAAGTCCCATGAAGCAAACGTAAGAGACTGCGGTACTTGCCACATTAACGGCATCGGAAACGAAAAAGACGGCTTCAAGCCTCTCTACAGCGACATGCACGACGCTCAGTCTTCTGCAAGCTGTGTTGGCTGTCACGCAATGCGTGTAGCTCAGGATGCTTCCTGTGCAGGCTGTCACTCCATGATTCCAGTTCAAAACTTCAACGAACAGTCCTGTGCGACCTGTCACAACGCTAACGGCGTTACTGCAGAGCAGGCAGCTAAAATGAGCAAAAAAGAACGTAACGCAGTTGCTGCTTCCGTTGTTGCTGCTCGCGAAGCTGGCAAAGTGACCTACACCGCTGAAGAAATTCCTGAATTCGTAAAAATTGACGCTCTTGCTGACAAGTACGAAGCATCCAACATGCCACACCGCAAAATCGTTGAATCTATGCTCAACGCAACCGCGGACAACAAGCTTGCTGGCAGCTTCCATGCAGAAAAAGGCAAAGTATGTCAGGCCTGTCACCATCAGAGCCCTATCAGCATCAAGCCTCCAAAATGTCAGAGCTGTCATAGCGAAGCTTTCAAAACCGGTGACCGTCCAGGTCTTAAAGCTGCTTACCATCAGCAGTGTATGACTTGTCACACCGAAATGAAAATTCAGAAGCCACAGAACACTGAGTGCGCAGGCTGCCACGCCGCACGCGCTAACTAGGAATCAAGGAGCAATTATGCATCGCAGAAAATTCCTAAGCCTGCTTGGCGGCGCCGGTATTGCTTCCACCTTGGGAACTACTAAGGCGAAGGCTGCCAGCAACGCTTCATTCGATGGATATCCTGACGCTATGGGCGTACTTCACGACAGCAGCCGTTGTATCGGTTGTCGTAAATGTGAAGAAGGCTGTAACACCGTTAATAACTTCCCAAAACCAGAGAAGAAATTTGATGACCTCTCTGTTTTGGATACCAAACGCAGAACCAACGCCACCGCGCACACTGTAGTTAACAAATACAATGTTGCCGGTCTGGATCACCCTATCTTCCGTAAACAGCAGTGTAACCACTGTATGGAACCAGCATGTGCATCCGCATGTTTTGTTAAAGCGTTTTCTAAAAACCCTGACGGCTCCGTTACCTACAACGGCGACGTTTGTGTTGGTTGTCGCTACTGCATGATCGCATGCCCATTCTCTGTTCCTACTTTTGAATACGATGATCCATTAGATCCACTCGTTCAAAAATGTACTATGTGTCACCCGCTCATCAAAGAAGGCAAGCTTCCAGGCTGTGTTCAGGCATGTCCTAAAGAAGCTCTCACCTTTGGCAAGCGTTCTGACCTTATTGAAATTGCACGCGAACGCATCCGCAAGCATCCTGACCGCTACGTAAACAAAATTTACGGCGAAAAAGAAGCAGGCGGAACCAACTGGCTCTACCTCGCTCCGGTAAAACACACCGAACTCGGTCAGCCTGTAGTTGGTAGCAAGCCAGCTCCAGAACTTACTGCTGGCGCACTCGGTGCTGTTCCTATGGTAGTAGGCATCTGGCCTGTTCTTCTCACCGGTGCATATGCAATCAGCAAGCGTAAAGAAAAAATCGCTGCTGAAGAACAGAGCACCGCTGTTGCACAGGCAGTTTCCGAAACTCAATCTGCTGCTGACGACAAGCTCAAAGCTGCAATGGAAAAAGCTGCAAAAGACAAAGAAGCTTCCATTGAGCGTGAAACTAAAAAAGCTGTCGCTAAGGCTGAAAAAGAGTTTGAAGAAAAGCTTGCTGCACTCCAGAACCCTGAGAGCGAAGAAGTAGAAGAAAGCTCCAAGCCTGAGGGAGATGCATAATGAGTAACGAACAGAAAAAATTCTGGCACGCCGGAAACATCATCACCGCTATCATTCTAGCTGGCGGTCTGGTTCTCACTTTCCTACGTTTCTACAAAGGTATCGGCGCGGTATCCAACCTTGATGATAACAACCCTTGGGGTATCTGGATCGGCTTCGACCTTATGTGTGGTGTAGCTCTGGCTGCCGGTGGTTACGTAACCTCCGCATCCTGCTATCTCTTCGGCATGAAGCACTACCATTCCGCGGTGCGTCCTGCTATTACTACTGCTTTTCTTGGCTACTTCTTCGTAGTTGTAGCTCTTCTGTACGACTTGGGTCACCCATGGAGACTCCCGTATCCACTGGTATACTCACAGGGCACTACTTCCCTTCTTTTCGAAGTTGGTCTGTGTGTATCCCTCTACGTGTCCGTTCTCTTCATTGAATGGTCTCCTGCGGCATTCGAATGGCTCGGCATGCGTAAGCTGCGTAACTTCGTAGTAAAACTTACTCTGCCTCTGACCATTATGGGTGTTGTACTTTCCACAATGCACCAGAGCTCTCTTGGCGCTCTGTTCCTTATCGCTCCTGGTAAAGTACATCCGCTCTGGTACTCCAGCTTTATGCCAGTGTTCTTCTTCTTCTCCTCCATGGTGGCTGGTACCTCCATGGTAATCTTTGAAGGCACTCTGGCTCATAAAGGTCTGCACCGTATGATGGACGAAACACATCTTAAAGAAGCTAACGGAGTGGCATTCGGCTTTGCTAAAGCTGCCTCCTTCATTCTCCTCGGTTACTTCTTCATTAAAGTGTTCGATATCACCATGGACAACGACTGGAAGTACCTTGCTACCGGCTACGGTGCTATCTTCCTTGTTGAAATGTTCGGTTTCGTACTGCTTCCTTCTCTCCTCTACGCGATCGGCGTACGTGAAAAGAATCTGAAGATGGTACGCATCGCATCCGTTTTCGGCGTACTCGGTATTGTCGTAAACCGTTTCAACGTGAGCATGGTTGCATACAACTGGCAGCTTCCTGCTGCTGAGCGTTACTTCCCTAGCCTCATGGAAATCGGCATCTCTATCTTCGTTGTAACACTTATTATTACAACATACCGCTTCATTACTACTCGGATGCCAGTTTTGTTCGAACATCCAGAGTACAAAGACGCACACTAGTCCGGAGGTAAAAACTATGGAAACCATTATCTATACTCTCCACGACTTCATGCTCCACACCAAAACCATCACCTACGTGTTGATGGGTGTGGCTCTGGTCAGCTTTGTCGGTTACTGGACTTTCCTGACCGGCCGAGAAGAAAAAATCAGAAAGTACTAGTCAAGCAGGGAGGGCAACCTCCCTCTAGACAAGGAGATAACAATGATAGCATTTCTTACCGGACCGATGCTGTGGATATCACTGCTGGTATTCTTTGGCGGTCTTACAGTTCGTGCCGTAATGTACGTGCGCGGTCTTGATTGGAAGCTCGACCGTGTAGCATATAAGCCACACATGTCTCGTGGCATCCGTGGTGCAGTTCATTCCATCCGTTGCTGGCTCATTCCGGGCGGCACATACGGCTGGCGTCAGCAGCCATTTATGGCAACAGGCTTCTTCCTGTTCCACATTGGCGCAATCCTGCTCCCGCTGTTCCTGATCGGCCATCAGGAACTCCTTAAAATGGCATTCGGCTTCAGCCTGCCGACTTTACCGTCCAGCGTTGCAGATGCACTTACAGTTCTCGCAATCATCGGTGGCTTCATGCTTGCCATCCGTCGCATTGTACTTCCTGAAGTACGCATCCTGACTACAACATACGACTGGTTCATCCTCGGCATTTCCGTAGCACCTTTCGTGACCGGCTTTATCGCTCGTCTGCATCTTGGTAACTACGATTTCTGGCTTACCTGCCATATCCTTACCGGCGAAGCTGTGCTGCTTCTGGCACCATTTACCAAGCTGTCCCACATCGTTCTGTTCTTCATGTCCCGTGGTCAGCTCGGCATGGATTACAACATCAAGCGCGGTGGCTCTAAACGCGAAACCGCATTCCCGTGGTAACAGTAAGCCGCTAGGAGATAACAATGCCTCAAGGTACTTTTTGTAACACCACACCTATCAACAGCGAAGAAGAGCTTAAAGCTCTGCTCGGCGACAAAGGTGGCGCTCAGTACTACGAAGAAATGAAAGAGCTTGACGTTGATTCCGACGCCATTGCTAAACTTCTTGAAAACACTTGCCAGTCCCGTATTCGTACCTGGCTTGAAATATGTGCCCACTGTGGCATGTGTGCAGATTCCTGCTTCCTGTACCGCGTAAATGATCGCGATCCTAAACAGGTTCCTGCATACAAAATCCAGTCTACCCTTGGTGAACTGGTTAAGAAAAAAGGTAAAGTGACCAACGAATTCATGCGTCATTGCGTGGACGTTGCATGGTCCCAGTGCACCTGTTGTAACCGCTGTGGCATGTACTGCCCGCACGGCATCGACATGGGGGTAATGTTCAGCTACCTGCGCGGTATTCTTAACTCTCAGGGTTTTGTACCTTGGGAAATGAAAATCGGCTCCGGTATGCACCGTGTGTACAACGCACAGATGGACGTTACTACCGAAGACTGGATCGATACCTGTGAATGGATGGCTGAAGAGTATGAAGAAGAGTGGCCAGGTCTGGAAATTCCTATCGATAAGGAAGATGCAGACATCATGTACACTCTGAACGCTCGTGAGCCTAAGCACTACCCTGAAGACCTTGCAGAAGCAGCTATCCTGTTCCACCTTGCTGGCGAAAACTGGACTGTGCCAAGCACAGGCTGGGAGCAGACCTCCCTTTCCATGTTCGCAGGTGACTGGGCAGCATGTAAAATGCAGGTTGAATCCGTATACAACGCTATCGAAAAACTTCGTCCTAAGCGTGTTATCGGTACCGAATGTGGTCACGCTCACCGTGCAACCGTAATCGAAGGTCCTTACTGGGCTGGTCGTGAAGACGGTCTGCCACCTGCACCATACATTCACTACGTTGAGTGGGTTGCAGAAGCACTCCGCACCGGTAAAATTAAAATCGACCCAGAGAAAAAGATTAAAGAACCTGTTACACTTCAGGATTCCTGTAACTACGTACGTAACCACGGCTTAGCAAAAGCTACCCGTGAAATTATGAGTTACATTGCTGAAGACTTCCGCGAAATGGGTCCTAACCGCGAACACAACTACTGCTGTGGCGGTGGTGGCGGTTTCAACGGTATTGGTAAGTACCGTAAAGAGCGTAACAAAGCGCTCCAGACCAAACGCGACCAGATTCTTGCTACTGGCTGTAAGCTCGTAATTGCTCCTTGTCACAACTGCTGGGACGCAATCCGCGACCTCGAAGAGGAATACGAAATCGGCATCCGCTGGTCCTTCCTCAAGCCTCTGCTCATTAAAATGGCGATTGTTCCGGATCACCTTAAGCTTCCGGAAGAATAGACCGACAGCAGCAGTCATATATTGAAGCGAACAAAGACAGTACCAAATATATTGTAGCAATACGACTCCCAATCCCAAATGGTACCGTCTCGGTTTGTCGTCAATCTAAGTAGTTATGCCCACCGGAGCGGAGAGCACACCGCTTTCCGCTCCGGTTTTTCTTCCTGCGCCATGCAGGCGCCCCAACATCTATTCCGAAGAGTACGGTATGAGAAAACGTATCCTTGTCATTGAGGAAGATCCGAATGTCCTCGAGTACATGATCAATTTTCTACAGTCTGGTGATTACGATGCGGTGGGCGCACAAAACGGAAACACCGCCCTCGATCTTGCTGCTATGACACCATTTGATCTTATCACCCTGAATATGGAAATGCTTAACGATTCAGGGGCAGTGGTCTACAAAGAACTCGCTTCCGGCAATTATAACAGGGAAACTCCGTTTATCTTTGTGGGTGGTCCCAAAGAAATCCATCAGGCCATCCCAAATGCAGTGGCGACTGTTAACAAGCCATTTGACCCCGACAGGATGCTCACAATCATCCGACAGACTCTCGGCGAATAGCTTTCAGGCTAGGTCCGAATTATGAAATTCACCACACGAAGCCGCTATGCAACACGCATGCTCCTCGACATTGCCATGAACGAGGAAGACGGCCCTGTCTCCATTAAAGACGTGGCTATGCGGCAGGAAATGTCCATTAAGTATTTAGAAAAACTTATGCGTGATCTGAAAAAGGAAGGCTACCTTACCAGTACATTAGGAGCCAAAGGTGGCTACCACCTTGCACGCAATCCTTCCAGAATTCGACTGGGAGAACTGGTACAAGCTCTTGAGAAAACTGAACCTTGCTACGGGTGCGATGAAAACCATTCCTGTTGTCCGCGTATTCATGTCTGTCTCACCCGCACCATGTGGGAAGAAGCATCAAAGGCTATGTATCAAAAACTCAACCAGTTCTCTTTAGCAGACCTTATCCGCGATACATCTCTGTGCCCTAAAAACCAGCCGGACTCTGTTCCACCCCGAATCTAACTTTTCAGATCTGTAACATTATAAGAGTGTCGGTTTTATATTCTTCCGCCCGACACCTTCATAAAAGTTAGAAACCGCTTACAGTTACAAAAAAACAACTTGACAATTACACAAAACTTTCTGCTCCGCCCCTTGACTTTATATACGTAAGAGAATAGTTAATAGCAGTTCAGCGCTTGCTGTCGTGCTATTGTTGCGCGCAAAAACAGGGCACAACGGGTTCGCCCTGTGCACTGTTTGCTGAAAACATCCTGTGGCCGAAAGGCCGTCGTTTACGGGGTGGCCTTTTCTCAGGGGCCTCCTTTTTTTTATTTGAGCGACAGGAAATAAGGAAGCAAAAATGACCGGAAACGGACTGTACCAACAGATCAAAGATATCATTACACCACTTGTTGAGGATGCAGAACTCACTCTTTGGGGGTTTGAGCTCGGCTCCGGCCAACGTATGGTGGTTAGAATTTATGTAGAAGGCCCTGACGGTGTAACCATCGACCAGTGCGCCAAGCTTTCCAGACACATTGGCTTGACGCTCGAAGTAGAAGACGTTCTCTCTGATGCATACACACTGGAAGTTTCTTCACCAGGCCTTGAACGCCCGTTTTTCTCAGCAGAGCAGGTTGCCAACTACATTGGCAAACCGATTGCTATAGTACTGCGCGACCCGCATGATGATTTCCCGGGACGCCGTAAATTCCAAGGCGAAGTCAAGTCCGTAACCGACAATACTATTGTTCTCACCCTTCCGGATGATGAGGGCGACCTGACTGTCGATTGGAATGATCTGAAAAAAGCACACTTGGTACACATTTTTCCTGATACCAGCAAAGGCAAGAAAAAGAAGTAGGCAGACTTAGCGCAAGAGCAAGTCGGAGGAATTTAAATGAGCATGGATATTAAAAAAGCCATCGACCAGATCAGCAAAGATCGTGGCCTTGACCGAGGCATGCTGATTGACACCTTAGAAGAAGCTGTTCGCACATCAGTTATCCGCAAGTTTGGCGAAGACCTTGATGTGGAAGTTAGCTTTAACGAAGACAACGGTGAAATTGAGGTGTTCCAGTTTAAAGTCGTTACCCGCGATGAAGACATCGAAAACGACATTACCCAAATTTCTATTGAAGATGCTCGTGAACACGACCCTTCAGTACAGCTTGACGACGAAATCGGCTTCCGCCTTAAAGTAGAAGACCTTGGTCGTATTGCTGCACAGTCTGCCAAGCAGGTAATTATCCAGCGCATGCGTGATGCTGAGCAGGAAATTATTTACGAAGAATTTAAAGACAGAAAGGGCGACATCTTAAGCGGTATTGTTCAGCGCCGTGATAAAGCAGGTTGGATCATCAACCTTGGCCGCACTGAAGCACTGTTACCGAAAGATGAGCAGATCCCGCGCGAACACTACAAACGCGGCGACCGTGTTCAGGCTCTTGTCATCGACGTTCGTAAAGAAGGTCGCGGACCTCAGGTTATTGTTTCCCGCTCCCACCCGGACTACATGGCTATGCTCTTCAAGCGTGAAGTTCCGGAAGTTGACGACGGCACCGTTGTTATTATGAACATCGCACGCGATCCAGGCAGCCGCGCAAAAGCTGCTGTTATGACTCGTGACCGTGATGTTGATCCAGTAGGTGCATGTGTCGGTATTCGTGGTTCCCGTATCCAGAACATCGTTCAGGAACTGCGCGGCGAACGCATCGACATCGTTGTATGGAGCCCTGAAATTGCAACCTACGCACGTAATGCATTATCTCCTGCTGTTATTACCCGCATTGTTGTGGATGAAGAAAGTAACATGCTGGAAGTAATCGTTCCGGATAACCAGCTGACCAACGCAATCGGCCGTAAAGGCCAGAACGTTAAGCTTGCATCCAAGCTTCTCGGCTGGAAAATCGATATATTTACTGAAACCCGCTATAACGAAGGTCACGCTATCGGAAAAGGTCTCGACCAGCTTGCAAGTGTGGCAGAAGTTCCACTTCAGGCTTTTGTTGATGCCGGATTCCAGACCATTGAGAAGCTTCAAGAAGCTACTGATGAAGAACTTCTTACTGTTGAAGGACTCACTGAGTCTAAAATTACCGACCTTCGCACTGCCATCAACTTCCTTTCTTCCGCAATTGAGGGAACTCTCTCCGAGGAAGATAAAAATGCTGTGATTGACGATGACGCTGCCGAAGCTCCTGTAGCAGCTGAAGAAGCACCTGCAGTAGAAGTTGAAGAAGCAGAAGAAACTGAAGAGTCCGTAACCGAGAAGAAGGAAACGGAATAATACCGGATGCACAAAGCCATCCGGAAAAACCATACACCCGTCCGCAGATGTGTGATATGTCGAACCAATTTACCTAAGAGTGAACTTAATCGATATGTTTGCATAAAGACAGAATCCGGTGAAATTAAACCTGTTCTTGATGAAGAACAGGTAATGCCGGGTCGAGGTTACTATATCTGCAACAGCCCAGAGTGCGAAAAACGCTTCGCAAAGTTCAGAGGCTGGCGGAAGTAAAGGGGGTCTTTGCTACATGAGTGATAAGAAAATTAAAGTTAAAGAATTAAAAACAGAGCTGGATGTACCTACCAAGGATATCCTTTCAGCTCTGCGCGAGCTTGGGGTCTCCGCAAAGAGCGGTGAAACCTCTATACCGACTGAAATGATAGAGCAGGTTCGCGACCATATAAAAAACGGTCCGGCTAAAAAAGAAGTAATGCGCAAAGAGACTTCCTCTGGCGTTATTGTTCGCCGCCGTAAAAAAGCTGCTAAGCCAGCTGACGCAAAGCCTGCAGAAAAGAAACAGGCAGCCGAAGCAGAGAAGGTACAGGAAGAAGTGAAAGAAGCTCCTGCAAAAAAAGAAGCTCCTAAAGCGAAAATTGTTACCCCTAAAAAGGAAACAAAACCTGAACCTGCTGCGGAAAGTGCCAAACCTGCTAAAGATGAGGCACCAAAGGTGCGTGTAGTGAAACCTGAAGAACTTGCTAAGCCGGAAGCCAAAAAGAAAACTGCTGATACCCCCCAGCAGCCTGCTAAAGCTGAAGCTCCTAAGAAAGAGCAGAAGCCGGCTCCTGAAGCAAAAAAAGAAGTTGCTCCTAAGGCTAAAGTTGTGGAAGCGAAAAAAGTTGAAAAAGCTGAGGCTGCTCCTAAAAAAGCTGCTCCTGCAAAAGCAGTAGCTCAGGAAAAAGCCGAAGCTGCTGACGCCGAAGGCGCAAAGAAAAAGAAAAAGCCAGCTAAAAAACGTGAGGAAGCTCCGGAAGCTCCGGCTACCCCTCAGGTTCGTATTATTTCCCGTCCTGACCCTGCTGTGGCTGCAGCAGAAGCCAGAGAACGCGAACAACGTGCTGCCCGTCCTCAGCAGCGTCGTGATGACCGTGGCGGTCGTCCAGCCGGTGGCCAGCGTCGTGATGATCGCGGTGGTCGTCCGGGCGGTGGACAGGGTCGTCCAGGTGGTCAGGGTCGTCCAGGTGGCCAGGGTCGTCCAAGCGGCGCTCCACGTCCAGGTGGCGCTCCACGTCCAGGCGGCGCTCCACGTCCAGGACCAAACTTTACTGATGCTCCAGCACCTGACAAAGCCGATCCACGCAAAAAGCGCGGCAAGGGTAAACGCACTGTAGACTTCAACCAGCGTGATGCTTTCGATAAGAAAAAACGCGGTGGTAAGGATGCTTTTGCTTCTGATGAATGGCAGCGCAACAAACGCAAGCGCAAAAAGCAAGAGCCAACTCCATCTACCCAGCCTCTTAAGGCCGCTAAGCGTAAAGTCAAAATTGAAGATCACATCCGTGTATCCGACCTTGCTCACCAGATGGGTATTAAAGGTTCCGAGATCATTAAGGTCCTCATGCAGCTTGGTGTAATGGCTACCATTAACCAGTCTCTTGATTATGATACTGCGGTTGTTGTTGCGGGTGAGTTCAAGTACGAAATCGAAAAAGTAGGTTTCTCCGAAGAAGATTACCTCACTCCACGTGAAGAAGATAAAGCAGAAGATTTGGAAATCAGACCTCCTGTTGTTACCATCATGGGTCACGTTGACCACGGTAAAACTTCTTTGCTTGATGCTATCCGCAAATCCAGCATTACCGACCGAGAAGCAGGTGGTATTACCCAGCACATTGGTGCGTACCACGTTACTACCCCTACCGGTGCACTCTGCTTCCTCGATACCCCTGGTCACGAAGCGTTTACCGCTATGCGTGCCCGTGGTGCGAAGGTAACAGATATTGTTATTCTTGTTGTTGCTGCTGACGACGGTGTAATGGAGCAGACCCGTGAGGCTGTTGCACACGCCAAAGCTGCGGAAGTACCTATCATCGTAGCAGTTAACAAAATGGATAAAGAAGGTGCAAACCCAGACCGTGTAATGCGCGAGCTTTCCGAAATCGGACTCGTTGCAGAATCATGGGGCGGTGACACCATCTTCGCTAACGTATCCGCTAAAACTAGACTCGGTCTCGAAGATCTTCTCGAAATTCTTGCTCTGCAGGCTGAAGTTCTTGAACTGAAAGCTAACCCGAACAAGCCAGCACGTGGTCACATTGTTGAAGCTAAGCTCGACAAAGGCCGCGGTCCAGTTGCTACCGTACTCGTTCAGGAAGGTACCCTGAAACAGGGCGACATCTTCGTATGTGGCACCTTCTCAGGTCGTGTACGTGCAATGTTCAACGATCAAGGCAAAAAAGTTCAGGAAGCAGGTCCTTCTACTCCAGTAGAAGTACAGGGCTTTGACGGTGTACCTGAAGCTGGTGAAGAGTTTGTAGCTCTCGACGACGAAAAAGTTGCACGCCGCATCGCGGATCAGCGTTCCATTAAAGAACGTGAACGTGCTCTTGCTCGTGAGTCTAAAGTTACTCTCGAAACCTTCCTCGCAAGCCGTGCCGACGCTGAAGAAGCTCAGGTTCTCAACGTTGTTCTTAAAGCTGACGTACAGGGTTCTGTTGAAGCGATTGTTGATGCTCTGAAGAAACAGGCTACAGAGAAGGTAAAAGTGGATGTTATCCACGCTGGTGCAGGTTCCATTACCGAATCCGATATTCTTCTCGCTTCTGCTTCCAACGCAGTTATCATCGGCTTTAACGTTCGCCCAACCGTGAAAGTTAAAGAAGTTGCTGAACAGGAAGGCGTTGACATCCGCTTCTACGACATTATCTACAAACTCGTAGAAGAAGTACGCGCAGCAATGGCCGGTATTCTTGCTCCTATCGTTAAGGAACAGTACCTCGGTCAGGCAACCGTGCGTGATACTTTCAGCGTACCAAAAGTTGGTGTTATTGCCGGTTGTCACGTTGACGATGGTAAAATCACCCGTAACGCTGGCGTTCGCCTGCTTCGCGATGGTGTAGTAATCTACACCGGTACCATCTCTTCCCTGAAGCGCTTCAAAGATGACGCTAAAGAAGTAATGAAGGGCTACGAGTGTGGTATTGGCCTCGAACGTTTCAACGACATCAAAGTTGGTGACGCTATCGAAGCATTCGAAGAAGTTGAAGAAGCCGCAACTCTGTAAGTAATAAATGCCAATCGCGGAACCGGATGTCCGTCCGGTTCCGCGATTTTATGTTTTTTTAGTACTCTTAATAACAAGACGTTGTCTTCTTCCATTAAGAAGTACACCTATCCTTGCCACCAATTATTATGGCTCAAGGAAACAAGAAACATACTAACCAGATTTCGGTGCTGTTATGATTATCGGAGTACTACGGGTTGAATACGCCCTGCACGGCAATGAATCGCTTAAAGACAAGCGACGTATTGCCAACAGCCTGAAGATAAAAGTCCGTAACAAATTTAATGTTTCCATTGCTGAAGTTGGCTCAGAAAACTCTATGTCAACGCTGGCACTCAGTATTGTGAGCGTAAGCAATAGCGAAAAGCACCTGCAAAGCAGACTCACAAAATGCCTGAACATGATGGAAGCTGTGTGCCATGAAGAGATGACATACAGCGACATGGAGTTTTTTGGCGTTGAGTAAAAGGAAGTCTCTTCCTTCCTTTTATCATCCAACTCCAAGTAACCACAGATTTCAGACAAGAGTCTGACAGAACAACAGAAAGAAATAAACAATGCCAAACGTAGTATCACAAATAGCACAGGCGATTCGCGCCAACGAAACATTCCTTCTTACAGCTCACGTCAACCCTGACGGCGATGCTGTTGGGTCTATTGCTGCGATGGCATGGATGCTTATCAAGCTTGATAAGAAACCAATTATCTTTCTAGAATCAGGCGTTCCTGACTATCTTGATTGGGTTGAACTGCCAGTTACTGTTCTGACCACTGCAGAAGAACTTGCAAGCTGCACTCCTGACCGCATCTTTGTGCTGGACTGCGGCGACGCACATCGCTCCGGCGAAATCATGATGGATTTTATCGCCCGAACTAACACACCGATAATCAACCTTGATCACCACCTGCATAACCCTATGTTCGGAGATCTCAATCATGTTGATATTGGCTCCAGCTCCACTGGCGAGCTTGTTGCGGATATTGTGGATGAGTTAGGCATTAGCTACGAAGGCTTCCTTGGAGAAGGACTGTACCTTGCAATCAGTTCAGACACAGGTCGCTTTACGTTTAACAACACAACTCCCCGTGCACATGAAATTGCCTCAAAGATTATTCGTGCTGGATTAAAACCAGGCGATTTGCATGAGAAGCTGGACAGCAACTGGAGTATGAATAAAATAAAACTCTGGGCTGAGCTCTTTGCAAATATTGAAATTGCGCTTAACGGAAAAGTAGCATATCTGACACTTCCTAAAGCACTCTTTGAGCGTACCGGTACTGAATACTCAGATGTTGAAGCTATCATTAACTATCTGCGTAAAATAGAAAATGTTGATGTGGCAATGACCGTACGCGAAACAGACCATAGCTCCAAAGCGAGCTTGCGTTCTCACGGTGCTGTGGATGTACAGAAAATGGCAGCAAGCCTTGGTGGTGGCGGACATAAAAATGCCGCTGGTGTAAACCTTGATCTTTCATTGGATCAAGCTTTAGAAACCTTGCTTGCCACTATTGCTCAGAATCTGGTATTAAACGAGGCATAAGTTTTCATGGCACAAGTACCTCAGCAGCACGGTATTCTGCTTCTCAATAAGCCAAAGGGGCCATCTTCCGGTGGATGCATCGGCAAGATCAAACGCCTCGGGCAAAAAAAAATCGGCCATGCCGGCACGCTTGATCCTATGGCGCAAGGTCTGCTGGTCGTATTACTCGGGCAGGGCACTAAACTGTCCAACTACCTGATGACTGGCGGCGAAAAAGTGTATTCCGGCACCATTAAGCTTGGTGAAACAACGGATACATGGGATGCTGAAGGTCAGGTAACCGCCACTGCAGACTGGCAGCACATTACAGAAGAAGATGTGCGTGCAGAAGTTGCACACTGGCTAGAAATTACCGAGCAGGAGGTTCCTGCTTACTCAGCGGCAAAACACAAAGGGAAATCCTTGTATAAGCTGGCTCGAGAGGGTAAAGAAACACCGGTTAAAATAAAAACCGTAAAAATTTCTGAAGCAGCAACTCTATCGGTTGAGTTGCCGTTTCTTCGGTTCCGGGTTCGTTGCAGTACTGGTACGTATATTCGGTCCCTGGCCCACAGCTTGGGGATACGATTAAAGTGCGGGGCCGTTCTCACTGAACTGATCCGGGAATACAGCCATCCGTTCTCGCTGGACAACGCCTGCGAGCCCGATGAATTGGTTGAGAACCCAGACCTGCTTGAATCCAAGGTTATTCCTTTGGAACAAGCTTTGCCCACATGGCCTAAGATAATCCTCAATAATGAGGAAGTAGCTTTGGTCAAAAACGGCAACCCGATTCCGTACGACCCAGAAAAAATTGCACAGATGCCGTTCTCTGTCGGCATTAACGCAATGCTTCTGGATTCGGACAGAACCCCTCTGGCTCTCGCTGAAACCAACATCGTGCAACGTCAGCCGGTTTGGTCCGTCTTGCGCGGCCTTTGGCAATCTTAATCAACCTTATTATCCTTGGAGGATATCGCTGTGGTAATGACACCTGAAGCTAAACAGGCAGTTATTAATGAATTTGCTCAGAAAGAAGGAGACACCGGTTCTCCAGAAGTACAGGTAGCTCTTCTGACTGCCCGTATCAAATACCTTACTGAACACTTCAAAGAGCACAAACACGACTACCATTCCCGTACTGGTCTGTTGAAACTTGTTGGTCAGCGTCGTAAGCTTCTGAAGTACCTTGCAAGCAAGGACATTCAGCGCTACCGTGACCTCATCAAGAGACTTGGCCTCCGTAAGTAGGCATTTTTACAGGGGAATCCCATGGATTCCCCTGTTCTCATATATTATTGTATCCGTAAGGAGTACAAGAAGGAGTAGCATCTCCTTTTAACAACCAGGAATTTTACCTGCATAACTCCTACGAGATACCTACGCAGTATCGCGAAAGGGGGGTCCGGGAAGAAGGTTTTTTCTCCGCTCAACGAGTCTGTTGAACGGCTAATATAGCCTGTTAAAAGCACTCTCCCCGGAATCCCCTTCGCCAAACGATGAGGATTTTATAATGGAAAATAAATTTGGCGCGAAGCGCCTTACAGCCACTATTGGTGGCAAAGAAATTACTTTTGAAACCGGTCGCCTTGCTAATCAGGCTGACGGTTCCATCTGGATTCAGTGCGGTGGCACTGTAGTTCTCGTAACTGCATGTACCCAGCCGACCGAACGCGATCTCGGCTTCTTCCCGCTTACTGTTGAATACACCGAAAAAATGTACGCAGCAGGCCGTATCCCTGGTTCCTTCTTCCGCCGTGAAATGGGTCGTCCATCCGAACGTGAAACACTTTGTGCTCGTGTAATCGACCGCCCTATCCGCCCAATGTTCCCAAAAGGGTTCCGCGACGAAGTTCAGATTCTTGCTAACGTTATCTCTTCTGACCAGCTCAACGAATCTGACGTTCTTGCTCTTACCGGTGCTTCCGCAGCACTCAGCATTTCTTCCATTCCTTTTGACGGTCCAATCGCAGGTGCACGCGTTTGTCGTATCAACGGCGAATTCGTTCTGAACCCGACTGTTAAAGAGCAGGAAAACGCAGACTTGAACCTCGTTTTCGCAGCATCCCGTGACGCTGTAGTAATGGTAGAAGGCGAAGCTAACTTCGTTCCTGAATCTGTTATTGCTGATGCTCTGAACTGGGGTCACAAAGAAATCGAGCCTCTCTTCGACGTTCAAGAAGAACTCCGCAACCTTTGCGGCAAAGAGAAAATCGAATTCGTACCACCAGTACCTAACGAAGAGCTCAAAGCACGCGTTGAAGAAATCGCAACTGAAGACCTCAAAGCTGCTCTTCAGGTCGCTGACAAAATGGAACGTAAGCACGCTCGCAAGGCTGTTAAAGTTAAGGTTATGGAAACTCTTTCTGCTGAACCACAGTACGAAGAAGATCCATCCCCACTTGCAGAAGTTGGCGAAATTCTCGGCGCTCTTGAAAAAACTATCGTTCGTACCCGTATCCACAAAGAAGGCCTGCGTATCGACGGTCGTGACGTAAAAACAGTACGTCCAATCGTCGTTGAAACCGGCGTACTTCCACGTGCACACGGTTCTTCTATTTTCGCACGTGGCGAAACCAAGTCCATGGTTGTTACAACCCTTGGTTCCACCACTGATGAGCAGCGTATGGACTCCCTTATGGGTGACGTAACCAAGCGCTTCATGCTCCACTACAACTTTGCACCATACTGTGTTGGCGAAGTTAAAATGGTTCGTGTATCCCGCCGCGAAATCGGTCACGGTGCACTTGCTGAAAAAGCTCTGCGCCCTATTCTGCCTTCAAGCGACGACTTCCCGTTCACTGTTCGTGTGGTTTCTGAAACCATGGAATCCAACGGTTCTTCTTCCATGGCAGCTGTAACTGGCGGCTGTATGTCCCTTATGGACGCAGGTATTCCTGTTAAAGCTCCTGTTGCTGGTATCGCAATGGGTCTTATCAAAGAAGGCGACGACTACATCGTTCTTACCGACATTCTCGGTGACGAAGATGCACTCGGCGATATGGACTTCAAAATTGCGGGTACTGCTGAAGGCATCACCGCAGTTCAGATGGACATCAAAATCTCCGGTATCCCTTCTGACGTTATGGTTCGCGCTCTTGAACAGGCACGTGATGCTCGTCTGCACATTCTCGATGAAATGGCAAAAGAACTTCCTGCTTCCCGTGAAGAGCTGTCCAAATACGCACCGCAGATTGCTACCCTCGAAGTTAACCCGGATGTTATCCGTGTTATCATCGGCCCTGGTGGTAAAAACATCAAAGCTATTACTGCAGCAACTGATGCTTCCATCGACATTGAGGACAGCGGTAAGGTAACCATCTTCGCACCTACTCTCGAATCCCTTGAGCAGGCTCGTGAAATGGTTCAGTACTACGACCAGCGTGCTGAACTTGGTAAAGATTACATGGGCAAAGTTAAGAAGATCCTCGAAATCGGTGCGATTGTAGAGATTCTTCCTAACGTTGAAGCTCTTGTACACATTTCCCAGCTCGACATCGCTCGCGTTGAGAAAGTAGAAGACCTCGTATCCCTTGGCGAAGACATGAAAGTTAAGGTTATCGAAATTAACGATGGCCGTATTCGTGCTTCCCGCAAAGCAGTTCTTCTTGAAGCTCAGGGTACACCTTGGACTCCGGAATCTACTGCTCGCCCTCAGCGCCGTCCTGGCGGACGCGATGATCGTCGTGGCGGAGGTCGTGATGACCGTCGTGGTGGCGGACGTCGTGATGATCGCCGTGGTGGTGGCCGTCGCTAGAGCCTATAGCATTCAAAAGAGCGGAAGCATGCTTCCGCTCTTTTTTTATCCTTTTTACGAATCATTCTCACAAAGGCATGATACCCTTTCCACAATATCCCCTGACATCCTTTTCCCAGAGCACGCTTAGACAAACACCTATTCAACATAAAAGTGATAAAGTCAGGATGCAGTAACTTGTTTTTAACACAGTAATATGTATCCCAAAAAATCAAATCCAATTGACATAATCCATGTCTGATAGATAACATGCAGCGTCCCTGATGTTCATAGGGGAGAGCATCGTTTAGAGTTCAGATTCAACACGCCGTTTCCGGGGGGGATCGGTAAGAGAGTATAATATGTACAATGTGGATCACCTTCAGGCGCAGCATCTTGAGACAATGCAGCAGCTCTCAAAGGATCAGGCAAAAAGTGCTCGTAAACTGCAATTTCAGTTAGACCAAATCAACGAAGCTTTTAACGAATTACATGAGACGCTTATTGACAGCATTTCCCATGCTACCCCAGCACATGTCAAAGCGCCTCGCATCGGCGGATTTTTTTCCCAAGTTAAAGGATTATTCCTCTAACTATTCCGCTCCGCCTTTTCAGGCGACTTTTTTACGCGCAGCTAATGCATCCACTGCGCACAAAAAAAAACATCCTGTCCTAAGACTGGATGTTTTTTTATATTTCAATCCAAGTCACTGCTCGTAATCACAGACAAACGGATTACTAACGTGACCTAAAATCGTCCCTTTCAAGAGTATACAATTCTTTTGCAGGAGGGGCCGCAGGATTGCCGCTCACAGCATCCGGAGTCAAAACCAGAACGCGAGCTATTAACTTACGACCAATCAATCGATCATACATTTCCATTTTATACCCGGATGCCACTGGATGCCCAGTACCTTTTATATAATCCATATACCGCCGGTACTCGACACTCGTATTGTTCGGATCAAGTTGATACATATTCATACGCCAGCTGCTTCCCCACTTGGAAACACCCATGCCTCCTAATGGACGAATGTAATATCTCTCGTTCGTCAACTGCATAGTCTGTGAAAGAATATACGCTTCTCCATCTCCAAAAACAGTCGTATTAAAAGTTTGATATGGGTAAGCACCAGTTTCCGCTGTTTTTGGAAGCACACTGACACCTAGGCCACCAATCTTTTCATATCCCTGAGGAAGCGCAAACTTCGACGAACCATACACAGAGTACAAACCTGTCTGTGGATTATATCGGGAGCCGCACCCAAAAAGTACTAACAACATCCCCAGTAGAACAAATACCTTTTGCAGGCTCTGCATTGATCACCTCACATAACTTTCAAAAAAATCACCCCAAACAATATTTATCTTTTCTTACGGGGTAAGAATACGCTGCGCGTTAGCTTCTTCAACCGTTTTATACGGCACTACGGGGTAAAGTTGGTTGAACTGATAAATACGAGCGCTGGCACCTTCAGCAGGAGTAAATTCGAGCACACGCACTATAATGCGTCCAGAAAAACGCTTTGCATACACTGCAACGTCAAATGCCTCTGGAAGAGACTGCTCCAGCTGCTTTAAGTAGTCAATATACTGTCTATATTCTTGACTATCTGTATTCACCGGCACTGTAAACTTCAGACTCTGCCATTTACTACCCCAGCGCTCAGTAGCTTCCTTTTCCAACGGTTTAAAATAGTATTTTTCCGTATCAAGCTGGGTCCACTGCGTCAGATAGTATGTTCCATTATTTGCATACACCGTTGTCGATAAATATTGTGGAAGAGGCATGTCAGGAATGCGCACAGTAGGATTCCACGCAACCTCAACAGTTCCAAGACGGGTATATGTCGAGGGCAAATCAATAAAAACATGGCCATACACGACTTCTCGCCGTTCCTGAATATCCTCTCCAAACACTGCATCCTCTCCAAATACAGAAGGAAAAATCCTAGACGCAGAACCTCCACATCCTACTGCTACAACGCAGAAAAGTAGAAAGACAATTAGTCTGATCTGTTTTCTTTTCATCCTTGTTGGTTCCCCCTTAAAAAAAGAATGCCCCCGAAGTATACTCCGAGGGCTGTTTCTTCTTATATGATTTCATCAACTATGAGTTGTCGCTACCAAAGGCATTTCCGTACTCGTAGTACTGATAGAGATCATTAAAGGATGGCATTGCAGCCATACCACCGGATGTTGTCGGAGTAAGGCTGATTACACGTGCTACAACAGCAGGAGTCACTTTCTGATCATACATGGTAACTTTGTACATAGGAGCAAGCTGTCCGCCTTTTTCACGAATGCGTGCAAAGTACTTTGAATACTCTTGCTCTTCGGTATTTGATGAAAGGGTGTAGTCGCCTTTTCTCCAACCAGAACCCCACATTTCCTGAGTTGATCCCCGCAACGCTTTGAAGCGGTAGAACTGGTTGTTAAAGACCATATTCTGTACAATTACGTAGCTGTCACCCATTGCGTAAATTTCAGAATTCCATCTCTGATACGGATACATACCTTCCACCGGAATATTCACGGTGTCAGGTAAAACAGTAAATGTTGTAGAATCAATCATTGAATAGCCAACTGGCACTACAGTTTTTGCGTTTCCGTACACTCGCATCGGCTCGCCAGCCTGAGTCTGAGCGCAGCCTGCAAGCACCATAAGTGCGAGAATAACAAACAAGCAACGTGTTAGTTTCATAGCATTCCTCACTAGAGTTATGTGAAAATACTGTTGAACAAGAATAATTCGTTTAATACCTTGCCAAGGGACTCTGCTCTTTTCAGCATTTCAACAATAGCGAATAGCGAATCTATTGCCATAATATTTTGTAATAACATCATTCTTTATAACAAGTTACTACAGTTCTAGCTTGATCATTAATTTATATAGAACAAGGAGCGGATTTCACCAGTCCTACACAGCTTATTGTTTTTATATTTAATGTTGTCGAAGAGTATCAGCATCTTATTTTAGCTATGCAACATTCATATTTTTACTCTTTTTAAACAATTATCCATTTTAGCAACAACTTTACAATAAGAATCAACTGCAAACAGATCATTAATACATGGGATTTTCCTTCCAAAACATATTACAGTGTAATTTAAGCCAAAACTACCGACTCCTTTCACCCGTAATTGTCAAAGCTTGAGGCACTCTTGAACACGCATAGATAAAGAAAGAAGCAAAGCGCAGCACCCTTCACGATTTTCCGTAAAGACGTACTGCGCTTCCAACGTATTATCGGGACCTCTCAGTCCAGAAATATATACTTAGGTCATCAGCAATATACAGCAGTGAGCATGCTACAGCACACAGCCACTACCCTTGCCTGTCCAAACAATTGGAAATCGAAACACCCGGCCGGGTAACCGATTTCTGGTAACCACGATACCCTGATGACTTTTTCTTGCTTGCTAAAAGTTGAGACTTTAATGAGGCATGTAATTTCTTAAGTTCATCTGTCAGCAGTAATTGAACATTCTGCATTTTCAGAAGCTTCTGTCGCAATTCATCCTCTATATCGCCTGTTCGGATAGCCCACGCCTCAGAAATAAGACGTTCGCGTTCCACAGCGGCCTCATCAGCAACATCCATGTCACCATTTTTCAAGGCTTCCAGTTCTCGCTCTCCAATCCGGAGGGCTTCATCAAGCAATGTAAGGCTGTTTGCCATACCTGTTATTCCTCGCAGACATTCTCCAGTTTCCCGCGCATAATAGCGACAACACCTTTCCAACAAGAAACGGCTGTTGCGAATTCACCATCAAGAATGTCAGCCAGCGCAGGCCAATCTTCTTTACTGGTAGATTCTCCCATACTTTCAAACTGAGCTGATACTTCTTCAACAGTTTTTTCAAACAACTCTTCTTTTGCATCCACGTATTCATTACGGAGTACGGCAAGCATACCCATGAAGTCGTGGAGTACATTCAACAACTCAGTAAACAGTACAAGCGCCTCTGCTTCCTGACCATTGCGGAACATTCCTGCAATGTGATGCGAGCTGTTCTCCATAAGAGCAACAACTTTATCAAGTTCTGCAACAATGCCGAGTGCAAACTCGTTCGCAGGAACACTTTTAATTTCAACGCGTTTAATGGAGCTAGTTTCTACTTCTCCAGCCTGATTAGGATATTCTTCCTGAAACTGAGTCTCATCTACGAGCACGTCAGTAACAACTCTATCCTCAAGCGCGTCTTCCATAACCTTAACAAGTAATTCTTCTAGGTTAGAAAAAGCGTTCACATTGTATTCTGCTGCATTACCGTCAATAACAATCATTATTGAGCCTCCTGATGCCTTATATGGCGAAATTTTCCGTCATGAGCAGTACTACAATTTCCATGCCACGATTTTTTTATCGTCTTGCAACGTCTCCTCTTTCCTACCTCAAAGATAACAACAGCAAGTTCAACACAGTGATAACACGCTGTATTAAAAATATTTCACTTAGAACTCAGTCTTACATTTCCTCAAAAATATCCATTCTGGATTCAGACTGTTTTCCTACAAGCCAAGGTCGATCTCACTGTTCTCGTCAACTTACTGACGTGATTCATCGATAGTGTTTTGACATAAAAAAACGCAAAAACTGCAACAGCAGTCTTTGCACTCACGACACCTATGATGTTGATCTATCGTAGAAAAACAGTGCATCACTCCTCAGTAAAGCCAGTATCAATTCCATCCAGCTTCAAAACAAAAACCAAACTTCAATGTGTAGCTTGTTCAAGCTCCCCCACCTATCATCAAAATAATAACTCCTGTAGCGAGCGAGTCATAATTTCTTTTCACCCCCACTCAACGCTCTCTGGGGCATCTCTTGAGAAGTATCTATGTAAAGTAGTTACTACTTTTCTAGTGAGATTTACTTGCTTTAACGGGGCAAGATGCTTAAAGCCTTTTGAAAGCAATTTTTATCGCATTCTTTAAGCAGTGCAACGGCTCCGGACTGATTAGGCACCATGGGAGCACAGTCCCTGCTGACATCAGTTCGCCTCCGGACACTTCTTACAGTGTGCACAATCTGCCCAACGTAAACAAAGGTTCAAAAAAATGGCGTTATTCACGAAAGAAGAAGCGCTGGAGTACCACAAAGCTCCTCGCTGCGGTAAAGTTGAAGTTATCCCAGTAAAACCATGTGGTTCACAGAAAGACCTCTCACTGGCCTACTCTCCGGGCGTTGCAGAAGCATGTAAAGAAATTCATGCAAATCCGGAAACAGCAGCCCTGTACACCAACCGCTCGAACCTTGTCGGCGTAATCACAGACGGCACAGCCGTACTCGGACTTGGCAATATTGGCCCGTTAGCAGCAAAGCCTGTTATGGAAGGTAAAGGTGTTCTGTTTAAAACCTTCGCAGACATTGATGTGTTCGATATCAACCTCGACATCAAGGATGCTGATCAGTTCATTGCTGCAGTAAAAGCAATGGAACCGACATTTGGTGGCATCAACCTTGAAGATATCAAGGCACCTGAGTGTTTCTACATTGAAGAAACATTGAAACGTGAAATGGACATTCCTGTTTTCCATGACGACCAGCACGGTACTGCCGTAATATCAGGTGCAGCCATCATCAACGCATGTGAAATCACCAACCGTGACATTGACAAACTCAAAGTTGTTGTTGTGGGCGCAGGTGCTGCTGGCATTGCTTGTTCCAAATTCTACGTAGAAATGGGTGTTAAGCGCGAAAACATCTTCATGTTCGACTCCCGTGGCCTTATCCACACCGGTCGTGAAGGACTCAACAAGTACAAAGCTGAGTTTGCACAGGACAAAGACTACGGCACTCTTGCAGAAGTACTCAAAGGCGCAGACTGCTTCCTCGGTCTTTCCGTAAAAGATCTGCTCACTAAAGAGATGGTTGCGTCTATGGCTGACAATCCAATCATCTTTGCTATGGCAAACCCAGATCCGGAAATCCCTTACCCTGACGCAAAAGAAGCATCTCCTGACTGCATCATGGGCACAGGTCGTTCTGACTTTCCGAACCAGATCAACAACGTTTCCGGCTTCCCATACATTTTCCGTGGCGCACTGGACACATGCGCAACCGAAATCAACGAAGAAATGAAGATTGCTGCTGCGCACGCACTGGCTAAACTTGCAAAAGAACCTGTTCCACAGTCCATTTGTGAAGCATACGGCGTTGATTCTCTCGAATTCGGCACTGACTACGTTATCCCTAAGCCGCTCGATCCACGCATTCTCGAATGGGTTGTACCGGAAGTAGCCAAAGCCGCTATAGAGACAGGTGTTGCACGTCTAACCATTGACGACTTTGACGCATACAAAAAAGAACTCACCGCACGTCTTGAAGCCTCCCACAACCGCGTTGACGCCTTTGTGAAGAGCTATATTTCCAAGTAAGATTGCGTTAGCATCTGGACTACTAGCCTTTCCGGTCTTATATAATCGGATAGACAATAAAAGCGGCGCGTCATGCCCTGCATAACGCGCCGCTATCATGTATAAAAATAACCAAGACAATCTGCTGTGGAGACAAACATGGATCTTCGATTCCAACCGGCACCAGCCGCTGAGTGGCAGGCAAATGCTGTTCTTCTTTTCAACTTTAAAGATGAAGCGGTAACTGAAAGTATTCCTAACCTGAGTGACACCATTCCATGGATTACCATCACTCCAGCTATTCAGGATGCAAAAGGCGAAAAGAATCAGGTAACCGTTGCATACGGACACCCTTCTATCGCGCTGCCACGCGCTATCATTGTCGGCCTTGGTGAACGTAAAGCATTCACTCTTGAAGTACTCCGCGAAGCTGTTAAAACAGCAGCCCTTAAGTGCAGAGAGCTCAAAATTGATACCTGCGCAATCCCTGTTGAAACATTTGACACCATCGAAGAAGAAAACGCAGTGCTTGTAGAAGAAGCCGTTGCTTCTGCACTGATTGCACTGCACACCTACGATGAACTCAAAACAACTATGAAAGAGCCAGCACACTCTCCACGCTGGATGACTCTGCTCTCCACAGAAGAGTACTTCCCGGATAACATTCACGCAGCAGCACGCCGTGGTGAAGCCGCAGCAGCAGGTGTTAACTACACACGCGACCTCGTAAACGCACCTGCCAACATCATCACCCCTACCGCTCTTGCTGTTAAAGCTGAAGAACTTGGTAAAAAATACCACTTCAAACGCACCATTCTTGGTCGCAAAGAAATCATCGAAGCAGGCATGGGCGCATTCATGTCCGTTGCAGCAGGCTCCGATGCAGAACCAAAATTTATCGTACTTGAGCATGCACCAAAGGGTACTGAAAACGACGATCCTATCGTATTTGTCGGCAAAGGCGTTACCTTTGACACCGGCGGCATTTCCATCAAGCCTTCTCTCGGCATGCATGAAATGAAATCCGATATGGGCGGCGCAGCAGCAATCTTTGGTCTGTTTGAAGCTCTCGGCAACTCTGACATTGAACGTCGAGTTATCGGTATCACTCCATGTACTGACAACATGCCTAGCTCCACAGCGACCCACCCTGGTGACGTTGTGACATCCCTCAATGGCAAAACCATTGAGGTTATCAACACTGATGCTGAAGGCCGCCTCATTCTTATCGATGCACTTACCTACGCACAGAAAGAATACAAACCGGCAGCAGTGATCAACCTTGCAACCCTCACTGGCGCATGTGTTGTTGCTCTCGGTACCCACGCAGCAGCAGTGTTTGCAACTGACGAAGAACTTTCCAAAGCTATTTCCGACACTGGCACACGCGTTGGTGACAAATACTGGCCAATGCCACTGTGGGACTGCTACTTCGAAAGCCTCAAGTCTGACATTGCAGATATGAAAAATGTTGGCTCCCGTGAAGGCGGCGCAGTTACCGCAGCGCTCTTCCTCAAGCAATTTATTGAAGAAGATACACGCTGGGCGCACCTCGACATCGCAGGAACCGCATACAACGCTAAAGGCGGCGCTTCCGGATTTGGTGTGCGCACCCTGCTTGAGCTCGTTCGCAAAGGTGTTTAATTTTCGCCTTAACTCTCCGACACAACTTTTCTGTTGGCCGGAATCATAACAAAACAAAAACGGCTGTCCTATACAACGGGGCAGCCGTTTCTTTTATGCCGTCTCTTTGTTGCCAGCCAACTATACTGCCGCCCTGCAAATGAGTATGATACCGTGTATGCTATTCCCCCAAACCAAAGGATACAGCATATGAACATTGAAATAGACCACCTGACGCTTAATGTTGAAAGCCCTGATGTGTGTGTGAAATTTTACACCGAGATCCTTGGTCTGACACCGGAAAACTACGAGGAATGGAAGGAAGGCACAGCAAGGTTCCCTTCAGCACGTATCAACTCACATAACATAATCCATTTTTTTCCGCCAAAGATGTGGAAAGAACTAGGCAACCTCATTGATGCGCCGGGCAAAGCTAATCATGTATGCCTTGCTTATGCCGGTAACAATTGGAAAGTACTAATGAAACGGCTTGAAGAACATAACGTGCAGATTAAGGGACCATTGACCTTACAAGGGGCACGCGGAACCGGCACATCAATCTTCATTGTCGATCCTGAAGGATTTTCAATAGAACTAAAAACTTACGACTAGGACTACCGTCAAGAAAATTACACTTTTTTTCCTCTATTTTTTATATTGACATGACTACCGGATGCCCACTAAAAATTCGCACGCGTTTAATGTAAAATACGTGTTATTGTGTGCCTGCCATCCGGTTATAAGGCATGCACCTGTAGCGGATACGGCAACGCTCCTTTTTTTCGATGTTGCCGGTGGGACACACCATTAATGGAGTATGTATGAGGTACGACAGTTGGCAAACAAGAACGCCCTCCAGCAGTGGAGCATTGATGACTCTGCTGAACTGTATGGCATCCGCAATTGGGGTGCCGGTTACTTTGACATTACTGAAAATGGCGACGTTGCCATCCACCCGTTTGGACGTGGCAGCAACGTAGCTGTCAGTATTCCCGAGGTTATTAGAGAACTCAAAGAACGCGGCCTTGAGCTGCCTGTTCTCTTGCGCATTGAAAACATCCTCGATTCGCAGATTTCCTCGCTACACAATTCCTTTAGAGACGCCATCAGCACCCTTGGCTACAAAGCTGAATACCGTGGCGTATTCCCCATCAAAGTCAATCAGCAACAGCAGGTTCTTGAAGAGATAGCCAACTTTGGCTCATCCTTCCATCACGGTTTTGAGGTAGGCAGTAAGGCAGAGCTTATCGCTGCTATTTCTCAAATGCGTGACCGTAAGGCATGCCTTGTCTGTAACGGATACAAAGATGAAGAGTTCATCGACCTTGGTCTCCACGCCATGCGCATGGGCTTTAACTGTATTTTCGTTATGGAAATGGGCTGGGAACTTGCCACGCTGTTAGAGCGTGCTGCATTGCTTGGCGTAGAACCGCAAATCGGCGTGCGTGTTAAACTCTCTGCAAAAGGCGGTGGTCACTGGACTGCATCCGGCGGCGAGCGTTCCTCTTTCGGGCTCTCAATGTCACAGATTACTGACATTATCGACACCCTGAAAGAACAGAACAAACTGCACTGCTTAAAGCTTCTGCACTACCATCTCGGCTCACAGATTCCTAACATCCGCAGTATTCGTTCTGCTGTTCAGGAAGCATCTCGTGTGTACGCTGAACTGGTAAAAGAAGGCGCACCAATGGGATATATTGACCTTGGTGGCGGTCTTGCAGTGGACTACGACGGTTCACACACAAACTACGTTTCAAGCCGAAACTACAGCGTTAATGAATATGCTATGGACATTGTAGAAGCGGTTATGACAACGCTCGACAAGCAGAACATTCCGCACCCGCACATCATCACCGAATCCGGTCGTGCTGTAGTTGCGTACTACTCTGTGCTGCTTTTCAACATCCTCGACGTTAGCAGAATTGAAGACGGTAAGGTTCCGGAAGTAATGCCGGAAGACACACCGGAAGCAATTCTTAGCATGTACGAGGCATACAAGTCCCTCAACCTGCGTAACCTGCAGGAAGCATACAACGATGCTCTCTTCTACCGAGATGAAGTACGCCGTATGTTCCTTGACGGAAGAGTGAACCTGCGTCAGCGCACGCTGTCAGATAATCTCTTCTGGGCGATTACCAAAGCTGTTGCCAAGTTGAAGGACAAACTAAAAATCGTACCTAAAGAGCTGGAAGAAATTGATACAGCTCTTGCAGATATATATTACGCAAACTTCAGCGTATTCCAGTCCCTTCCGGACGCATGGGCAATTGACCAGCTATTCCCTGTGATGCCGTTACACCGCTTGAAAGAAGAGCCTACCCGTAACGCAATCATTTCAGATATCACCTGTGACTCTGACGGTAAGCTGGACACGTTTATTGACCCGAAAGGCGAAAAGCCGCTTCTTGAGTTGCACCCGATGAAAAACGGCGATGAGTACTACCTTGGAGCCTTCCTCGTTGGTGCATATCAGGAAACTCTCGGCGACCTGCACAACCTTTTCGGTGATACAAACGTTGTCAGCGTTCGCATGTACGAAGACGGCAGCTACGAATTCGTACGTGAAATTGAAGGCGACACCGTGGGCGAACTGCTTGAATACGTTGAATACGACCAGCGCAGAATTATGGAAGATCTGCGCTCTATGGCAGAACAATCCGTGCGCGAAGGACGTATTACAGCTGCAGAGCGATACGATCTTCTTCAGGCATTCTATGCCGGTCTGCGCGGCTATACCTATTTCGAAAGATAATTTTTTGCGGCTAGTTTCCGCACCATGTAAGGAGTAAACTATGTCTAAAGTGTTGATCATCGGCGCTGGTGGCGTTGGCGGCGTGTGCGTACACAAGTGTGCACAGGTTCCAGAAGTTTTTACTGAAATCGTACTTGCATCCAGAACTATTGAGAAATGTGATGCAATTGCAGCTTCCGTTAAAGAACGTACCGGTCGCGACATCGTTACCGACACCGTAGACGCGGACAACGTTCCTGAGCTTGTTGACCTCATCAACAAGCACAAGCCTGTTCTCGTTATCAACCTCGCACTGCCATATCAGGATCTCACCATCATGGACGCATGTCTCGAAACTGGTGTGCATTACCTTGATACCGCGAACTACGAGCCAATCGATGAAGCTAAGTTCGAATACAAATGGCAGTGGGCATACCAGGAGCGTTTCAAAGAGAAAGGTCTCATGGCACTTCTCGGTTCCGGCTTCGACCCAGGCGTAACCAACGTATTCTGCGCGCATGCAATGAAACACCACTTTGATGAAATCCATCAGTTGGACATCATTGACTGCAACGCAGGCGACCACGGTCACCCATTTGCAACTAACTTCAACCCTGAAATCAACATCCGCGAAGTTACTGCAAACGGTCGCTACTGGGAACACGGCGAGTGGATTGAAACCGATCCTCTCAGCTTCTCCATGAACTACGACTTCCCAGAAGGCATTGGTCCTAAAAAGTGTTTTCTCATGTACCACGAAGAACTTGAGTCTCTCGTAAAACACTTAAAAGGTCTCAAACGTGCACGCTTCTGGATGACCTTCTCCGACCAGTACCTCAACCACCTCAAAGTGCTCGAAAACGTTGGCATGACCCGTATCGACACTGTTAAGTACAATGGTCAGGACATCGTGCCTCTCAAGTTCCTCAAAGAAGTTCTTCCAGAACCAGCAGGACTTGGTGAACGTACTAAAGGTCGTACATGCATCGGTTGCCGCATTAAAGGTATTAAAGACGGTGAGCCTAAGGATTACTACATCTACAACATTTGCGACCACGAAGAAGCATTTAAAGAAGTTGCTTCTCAGGCTGTTTCCTACACCACCGGTGTACCAGCTATGATCGGCGCAATGCTCATGCTCACCGGCAAATGGACTGGCGAAGGCGTATTCAACATGGAAGAACTTGATCCAGACCCATTCATGGAAAAACTCAACATTCACGGTCTCCCATGGACAGAAGTTACCTTCAAAAACTAAATCCAGAGCGCCTGCCTTCTCCATGCTTCGTTGTGGATGAGGCAAAGCTTGCGGAAAACGCGGCGATTTTAGATTCCGTTCAGAAGCGTACAGGAGCAAAAATCCTCCTCGCGCTCAAAGGATTCGCCACATACAGCACCTTTCCGGTACTAAAAGGCATCCTGCATGGAACCTGCGCCAGTTCTCCGCACGAGGCGAGACTTGGACGTGAAGAATTCGGCGGCGAAGTGCACAGCTTCGCCGCTGCTTACTCAGACGACGATATGGCAGAACTTATCAAGTACTCTGACCACATTGTGTTCAACTCCTTCGTACAGCTTCGCAAGTATCGTCCGTTCATTCAGGCATCCAAACGCACCATCAAAATCGGCGTTCGCGTTAACCCGCAGCACTCCGAAGGTACAACGCCAATTTACGACCCGTGTTCACCGGGATCACGTCTTGGTGTACGTCTAGAAAACTTTGATGAGAGCGATCTTGAAGGCGTATCCGGCTTACATTTCCACACTCTCTGCGAACAAGACGCTGAAGCCCTTGATCGCACACTGGAAGCAGTAGAAAAGCAGTTCGGTCATCTCCTTCACGACATGGAATGGCTCAACTTCGGCGGCGGGCATCACATTACCCGTGAAGGGTACGACATTGACCGTCTCTGCGCCTGTATCGAACGCGCTAAGAGCCGCTACAATGTTCAGGTATACCTCGAACCGGGCGAAGCCGTTGCACTCGACGCTGGAATCCTCGTAGCCACCGTACTTGACGTAATCAAAGCTGACATGGCTATCGCCATTCTCGACGCATCCGCCGCATGCCACATGCCGGACGTGCTCGAAATGCCATACCGTCCATTCGTCATTGATTCCGGTGAAAAAGGTGAGAAAGCCTACTCCTACCGCTTTGCTGGTAAATCCTGCCTCGCAGGAGACGTCATAGGAGAATACTCCTTCGACACTCCGCTCCGTGCAGGTGACCACGTTGCATTTACGGACATGGCTATCTATTCCATGGTAAAAACAAACACCTTTAACGGGTTACAGCTTCCTGCAATCGCACGCTACAACCCGAACACTGACGAACTGCACATCGTACGCGAATTCGGCTACGACGACTTCAAGTGTCGTTTGTCATAGAGTTTGTTTTTTCGGTTTCTTTATTTCTATTTTTATTTTTTGCCTTCGGTGACCAGAGAACCTTTTTGTAAAAAGGTTCTCTGGACTCTCCAAAAACTTTTACTCGCGATATCAGCACATTGTTTGCGAACTTCGCGGCTTTTGCTCCACTACTTTTTTCTCCTTCCCCCACAGAGCTCACGACCATAACTAGCTAACAAAAACAGAAGCAGCCTTAAATATCCCCTCATCACCAACATCCCTCTACCTAATAACCGTCTTCTTTTCTTAAATCTTATTGCATTAAACTATCCCGTCTAAAACACAGGGCATGGTTCTACTGATAAAACTGCACAGGCTTGTACCAAGCAACATTACTAGGTAATAACAAGCAATCCAAAAACATTAACAGCACGTAGTAAATGACGCAGAGGTTGTCTCATGCGTAAGGCTCTCACGCTGTTTTTACAACCGATTCTGATTTTCTTTCATTACTGTGCAGTTCCGAAATTTGCCTGAGAGCCTGAAGCTGAGACGACCTCTGCGTCCTACACCTTCCCAAACCTCACACACATTCTATCCTTCCCTCTGAAGCCCCGTACTTTCTGAATTGCCAAGAAATTCATCACAAAGTATACTTATAAGATGAATAGATTTTTAGCATCAGAACTTGAAGAAACCACTCCAGAACAATGTCGATTCCAAATTGTTCCGGTTCCTTTTGAAGCTACCGTTTCATACGGTGGCGGTACGGCTGAAGGCCCACGCGCCATTCTTGACGCGTCTGACCAGCTTGAACTGTGGGACGGAGAATCCATTCCTGCAGATGAAGGCATTTACACTCACGAACCAGTAGACTGCACCGGTCCTACAGAACAGGTTCTCGCCCGCATTGAAGCCGCTGTTTCTCACGCAGCTGAATATGGTCTTCCTGTTATGCTCGGCGGAGAACACTCTGTTACGCTTGGAGCTCTCCGTGCACTGAAAAAGAAGCATGGCAGCTTCGGCATCGTGCAGTTTGATGCCCATGCAGACCTGCGTAAAGCGTATGAAGGCGATCCTTACAGCCACGCTTCCGTCATGCATCGTGCACTCGAGTTGGAAATCCCAGTATTCCAGCTCGGCGTCCGTGCGTTCTGTACAGAAGAAGTAGAAGTCCGCAAAAAACACAATGTGCCACATATCGATGCAAAGGATCTGGCGCGCAATCCACTGCCGGAAACACTGCTCCCTGAAGATTTTCCTAAAGATCTCTACATTACTTTTGATGTAGATGGACTAGACCCGTCCGTTATCCGCGCAACAGGCACCCCTGTTCCGGGTGGCATCCAGTGGTGGCAAGCCATCACACTACTCGAAAAAGCCGTAAAAGGACGTAACGTAATTGGCTGTGATGTAGTTGAGCTCGCACCACAGGAAGGCGATCATGCTTCAGATTTTGCCGCTGCACAGCTCACCTACTCAATGATGGGAATCATCCAGCGCTCAACTAAATAGCACTACAAAAACTAGTGTACTGCTAGCTTGAGCCACCACACGTAACTCTTGGAAGTGACAGCATGAAACTCGCGGTTATTTCTGACATTCACAGTAACGTATATGCGCTTGAGGCCGTTCTTAATGATATTGCAAAGCGCGGTGCTGACCGCATCGTAAATCTTGGGGACACTCTGTACGGCCCCATAGCCCCAAAAGCGACTTACAACCTGATAACGTCCTCTGATGTTACCTCAATCTGTGGCAATCAGGATCGCATGCTGCATGAAGTCACACACAAAGAGTTTGCCGCAAATCCAACGCTTCAGTTTGTGTTAGGTGACCTCGGTAATGCCCCCATTGACTGGCTAAAAACGCTCCCCTTTGACTGTCAGGTTAATCGTCAAATTTATGCCTGCCATGGCTCTCCAACGAACGATCTGACATACTTAATGGAAGATGTTTCGAGTGGCGAAGCACGGGTGCGCTCTGATAGCGAGATACTACAATTAGTTGACGGACAAAATTCTTCTGTCATTCTGTGTGGGCATACACATATTCCGAGAGTTGTAGAATTATCTACCGGTCAACTTATAGTAAACGCGGGAAGTGTCGGTCTGCCTGCATTTACTGATGACCAACCTACTGTGCATTCCATGGAGACATATTCTTCACACGCATCATACACAATGCTGGAAACAAATTCTGACGGCTGGAATATTCAGCAAATGAAAATTCCATACCCTGTACAGGACGCAGTAAATGCTGCTGCAAAACAAGGACGCTCTGACTGGGCACATTACCTTGCTACGGGCAGAATCAATGAGCTCTAGTATTCAAGCACAAAAAAAACGAAGCTACATTTTGTAGCTTCGTTTTTCTCTTTATAACAAAACATCCTCCTCCCGAATAAGGCTCTCCGGAAGGAGGAAATTTGGCTTCTATAAGCGCTCTACAACTAAATTACCCATGGTATTACAACCAACAAGGGTTTCCCCGTTGGACATAATGTCCCCAGTTCTATAGCCTTCACTCAGCACTTGCTGAACGGCATTTTCAATCGCATTTGCTTCTTTAATGAGGTTGAAGGAATGACGCAGCATCATTGCCATGGAGAGAATTGATGCAAGCGGGTTCGCTTTATTCTGACCTGCGATGTCTGGTGCAGAGCCATGAATCGGCTCAAAAAGACCAGTTCCAGACTTATTAAGGGATGCAGAAGGAAGCATACCGATAGAACCGGTGATAACAGCTGCTTCGTCAGACAAAATGTCACCGAAGAGGTTACCGGTCACGATAACGTCGAACTGGTTCGGATCACGAACAAGCTGCATTGCTGCGTTATCAACATACATATGTGTGAGTTCTACTTCTGGATATTCAGTTGCAACTTCTTCAACAACAGCTCTCCAAAGACGGGAAACTTCAAGTACGTTAGCTTTATCTACAGAACACACACGCTTGTCACGTTTCATCGCTGCTTCAAAAGCAATGCGGGCAATGCGGCGTACTTCATCTTCATTGTAGACCATGGTATTGTAGCCATATCGAACGCCATCACGCTCTTCCTGCCCCTGCGGCTGACCAAAATAGATACCACCAGTAAGCTCACGAACAACCATTACATCAATACCGTCTTCTACAATGTCAGGACGGAGATAGCATGCACTGGAAAGCTCAGGGAACAACTTCGCAGGGCGTAAATTCGCAAACAGGCCAAGCTCCTTACGGATACCAAGCAAACCAGCTTCAGGACGAGTAGCGCCATCGAGATTATCCCACTTAGGGCCACCTACAGCGCCAAGAAATACTGCATCCGCCTTCTTGCATGCCTCAACAGTTTCCTTCGGTAACGGACTGCCTGTAGCATCAATAGCGCAACCACCGATAAGCTCTTCAGTGAAGGTTACTTTGTGACCGAACTTATCTGTGACTTTCTTCATGACCTCTACAGCCTGAGCGGTGATCTCCGGCCCGATGCCGTCACCCGGCAACAAAACGATATTCATATCCATTGTCTTTCCCTCGATGAAAATTTTGTGTGTATTCAATTTATTTCTTTGGCGGCTGAAGAAAGCAAATTGCGCTGTCGCTAGTCATACATTCCGACTCGTAAAAACCGACTACCGCTTTTACAAAAGAATTTTTCTCCAGCCCGCTACCCAAAGACTATTACTTGCGAGACACGCTTACTCGTATAAATCCAATAAGTTGCTCCACGTCCTTGCAGTGATCGGGAACAGGAATCTTTTGGACTAATTTTTGGCTTTTAACTTTTCTCGCACGTATGGAATGAGTCCCCCGTTATCGACAAAGTCACGCATAAACTGTGGAAGCGGCGGGAAGCTAATTACTTTACCAGTGGTTACGTTAGTCACTGTACCCGCTTCGATATCGACTGCTACTTCATGTCCATCTTCAATGTGCTTAACGTCATCGCCAACTTCAATGAGTAACAATCCCATATTAAAGCTGTTACGGTAGAAAATACGCGCAAAAGAATGCGCAACAACTACCTTCATACCAGCACCAAGGATAGAAATCGGAGCATGTTCACGTGAAGAACCGCAACCGAAGTTCTCACCGGCAACCATGATATCGCCTTCGGAAACACGCTCTACCCAGCCTGCTTCGAGACCTTCCATGCAGTTTGCGCCAAGCTCTTTTTCATCAGTTGTTACCAAAAAACGCGCAGGAATGATTGCATCAGTATCTATGTGATCGCCCACTTTGTGGACTTTACCTTGTAAGGTCATGGTCATTTCTCCCAAAAAGAATCAAATCGTTTGTGGCTGAAATCAGAGCAACATCTTTAACTCGATGTGTTGCTATATTTTCAACCGCCTCTCACCTCTTCGCGGTCAAGGGGGCGTCCCCCTTGCGGGTGCAGGGCAGCGCCCTTGCCCGTCGGAGACCCGCCGGAGGCAACATTACACTTTGCGAGGATCAGCGATCTCACCTGCAAGTGCACTTGCCGCAGCAACGGCAGGACTTGAAAGGTAGACTTCTGACTCGAGGCTGCCCATGCGTCCTTTAAAGTTACGGTTGGTTGTAGCTACTGCTACTTCACCGTCAGCAAGGATGCCCATATGTCCGCCGAGACAAGGGCCGCATGTTGCAGGGCCTACGATACAACCTGCTTCCATGAAGGTTTCGATAAGACCTTCACGCAGTGCCTGCTTCCAGATGTTTGGCGTTGCAGGAAGAACGATGGCACGTGTGTGTGATGCGACTTTGCGTCCTTTGAGTACGGCTGCTGCTTCACGCAAGTCGCTGATACGACCGTTAGTACAGGAACCGATGACGACCTGATCAACCTTTTTAGGCTCGACATTTTCTACTGGGTGCACGTTATCCGGCAAGTGCGGACATGCAACCATTGGTGACATATTCGATACGTCGAATGTAAGAACACGTTCGTATTCTGCGCCTTCATCCGGTAAGAGAGCTTCATCGTTACGACCGCGAGCTGCGGTGTATTCGAGAGTCTTTGCATCTACCGGGAAGAGGCCACATTTGCCGCCAGCTTCAATAGCCATGTTAGCGATGGTCATACGACCTTCCACATCAAGGGAATCAACTGTGGTACCACCGAATTCGAGCGCCTTGTAGAGCGCGCCGGATACACCGATTTCGCCGATAAGACGCAAGATGAGATCCTTTGCGCCTACGAACTCAGGAAGTTCGCCATTGAAGATTGCACGGATTGTCGGCGGCACTTTGAACCATGTGGAACCAAGTGCCATACCGCCTGCTACGTCTGTGGAACCAAGACCGGTTGCGAAAGCACCGAGGCCACCGTAGGTGCAGGTGTGAGAATCTGCGCCGATAACGATGTCGCCAGGGCCTACAAGGCCGAGCTCCGGCAAAAGTGCGTGTTCAACACCGCAGTTACCACCCTCGTAGTAGTGCGTAATATTCTGCTCTTGCGCAAATTCACGGGTATTTTTCACCTGAATTGCTGATGCAATGTCTTTCTGCGGAGTAAAGTGGTCCATTACGAGTGCCACTTTATCTTTATCAAACACTTTTTCTGCGCCCATTGCCTTGAAAGATTTAATGGCAAGCGGTGCAGTAATATCGTTTGCAAGAACCAAGGAAACATCGCACTGAACGATCTGTCCGGTTCCTTCGATTTTTTGATCTGTGTGTCTCTGTAAGATTTTTTGTGCGAGTGTGTGTGCCATGACTGTTAGCCCTCCGAGTTCATTTTATCGAGTCTGTTTAAAGCGTTGAGAAATGCCCTTGCGCTAGCTGCAATGATGTCAGGATCGGATCCACGTCCTACAGTTGTGCAACCATTTTCTTCGAGCCGTACGGTTACTTCGCCCTGTGCATCTCCGCCACTGGTGATGGCGTTTACACTGTATCGTTTGAGCTTTGGTGCGCGTCCAACGATTTGGGAAATGGTTTTAAACACTGCATCAATAGGACCTGTGCCGAACGTAGTGTGCTCTCTGCGGATACCGTTAATTTCCATTACAACGGCTGCATTCGGTGGCACTCCCACATCACTTGACTGAACGGAGAGATGTACCAGTCTGTATTTATCAGGAATACGGTAGACTTCTTCAAGGATGATTGCCTCAATGTCTGCGTCGTAAACCTTCTCTTTTTTGTCTGCGAGGCGTTTAACAGCCTCAAAAACAATCTGTAATTCGTCATCTTCCAACGGGTAACCAAGTTCGGTAGTTTTGCCTTTAATTGCATTGCGACCGGAATGCTTACCGAGGATGATATCTGTTTTTTCGCGTCCTACGGATTCAGGAGTCATAATCTCGTAGGTTTCACGGTTCTTGAGCATGCCGTCCTGATGGATACCGGACTCATGCGCAAATGCGTTTGCACCGACAATTGCTTTATTTGCAGGAATAGGCTGACCAATGATCATTGAAAGCAAACGGCAGGTAGGGAACAACTGCTCTGACTTAACGTTGGTTTCAATGTCGTAGTAGTCACCACGGGTGCGTAACGCCATAATAAGTTCTTCGAGTGCTGCGTTACCGGCACGCTCTCCAATACCGGAGATGGTTACTTCAGCCTGTCGTGCACCTGCATCAATCGCTGCAAGAGTGTTTGCCACAGCCAAACCAAGGTCGTTATGGCAATGTACACTGAACACTGCCTTATGGCTGTTGCTGGTGTTTTCAATTACGTGGCGAATCATCTGTCCAAATTCCTGAGGTTGTGCATACCCTACGGTATCAGGAATGTTGATGGTAGTAGCGCCAGCGTTGATTGCAGTCTCTGCAACCTTTGCAAGGAAGTCCCAGTCGGATCGGGACGCATCTTCTGCAGAAAACTCAATGTTAGAAGTATATTTTGCTGCATGTTTTACAGCCGCTTCAGTCATTTCCAAAACCTGTTCCGGAGTCTTACGGAGCTTGTACTCCATGTGCACCGGACTGGTTGCAAGGAATGTATGAATTCGTGGATGCGTTGCGTCTTTGATTGCATCCCAGCACCTGTCAATATCCGCCGCCATCGCGCGGCACAAACCCGCTACCTGTGAGTGCTTAATGGTTTGTGCAATCTTGCGTACTGCCTCAAAATCCCCTTGGCTTGCAGCAGGAAACCCTGCTTCCATAATATCGACACCCAAATTTTCGAGCTCACGCGCAAGGCGAATCTTCTCAATCTGGTTCATGGTTGCGCCTGGAGACTGCTCTCCATCTCTCAAAGTGGTATCGAAAATATATAAGCGATCGGACATTGTTTTCTCCTGTGGAGTTACTTTTTTCTATTCTAATTCATAAACTACTTTCACAAAAACCTCACTTAGTTCGCAAATAGATTACCTAGTAGTGGACCAAACGGGCGATATTCTACTCGAGATCGTGTCCTTTGCTTGTTGACGTGTGCTGAATCCATTATCCTAGCTCCTTTTTATAACATAATTGTTAAATTTTATTCAGGATATAAAAAAAAGCTCCGGTTCCTTCTGTGTAGAAGAAACCGGAGCTTTGGTTTGCTTATACTTTTAGGGTATGGCCTTGGGGCGGTGTGTTACTCGCCGTGCCTTCCCTTTATTCTTTAGCTCTCGGAAAGGTCACCCAGTAACTTTGTGGACCTGCGTGATAGAAATAGGAATGTATACACAGGTCCGCTAATAATGTAGCCGCCAATAATAATGAAGCCTAGTAGCTTCGGCTCGCTAATAATTAGGGTAAAGATAAGGATAGCAGATACGAGAGTGCTAAATGGACGAGCCTTCACGAAACCGTACTCTTTAAAGGAGAAGTAACGTACACGGCTAACCATTGAAAATGCTGCAACAAAGGTAAGACCCAACGCAATCGCAGGGATAAAACCAGAGAAATCAGCAGGAATGTACTGAGTAAAGAATACGAAGGCAGCAAGTGCGCAGCCACCAGCAGGTGAAGGAAGTCCGATAAAGAACTTCTTAGGAACCACTGCTGTGGAAACGTTGAAACGCGCCAATCTGAGTGCAGCACAAGCTGCGAACAAGAAGGCGACAGCAATGCCGAGGCGGTTGAACTGATGAAGGTACATTGAGTACATCATGAACGCTGGTACGAGACCAAATGCCACGAGGTCACACAAGGAGTCGTACTGCACACCAAATTCACTGGCAGTGCCAGTCAAACGCGCAACTTTACCATCTAAGCCGTCCATGAGGGCGGAGAAAAGAATAGCGGTAGCACACATTTCAAATTTTCCCGCAGATGCCCACACCAACCCCATAAAGCCTGCAAAAAGGCTCGCTGTGGTGAAAAGGTTAGGCAAAATAAAGATTCCCTTGCGGGCTTTTGATTGATCCATGTCTATGTGCTTCCTTGTTTAAATCCAAAAACAGTCGGTGATAATCTCAATTCAGAAAATTAGTTGTCATCTTTACTGGCAATTACAGTTTCACCTGCAAACACCTGCTCACCAACGGTAACGGAAGGAGCATAGCCCTCTGGAAGATAAAGGTCAACCCGAGAACCAAACTTGATCATTCCGTAACGTTCTCCACGGGTTAACTCTTCTCCCTCGTTCACACGACACACAATTCTGCGGGCAATAAGACCTGCAATCTGTACCATTGTCCAACGGCTGCCGTCAGCATGTTCGAGATCGTATGCACAACGTTCGTTATCGGTTGAAGCCTTGTCCCAAGCAGCATTAAAGTACTTTCCGGAGAAATACTTGATGCCGCGGACAGTGCTATCAAGAGGAGAACGGTTCACATGTACGCTAAACACGTTCATGAAGATACAGATACACATGCGGCGCTCACCGGTAAACGGATCTTCCATTGGTGTAATTTTGATAACCTTGCCGTCAGCAGGACTTACAGCAAGTCCTTCACCGGTTGGTGTCACACGCTCCGGATCACGGAAGAAGTGCAGGCTGAACCAGAAAAGGATAAAAAACACAGTGGACAGTACCCAGCACCCCATAATTGCAAACGCAAGGGTACCGAGACCGGTTAACAGTAAAGAAGGGATACCTTCAGGGGTAAGGCCGCTAGTTGGTTTTCTCATAAATAATTATGCCGGAGTAAACACTCAGGACTTGCTTGTCAGTTAAAATCAGCGGGTACGTTATGCAATTTTCTCCCATAACGCAACGTTTGCAGAGTGTGTTACTCTCATCCACCATTTCCAACAAGCACAGTTATGCCATAGGGAATTTAACACTTGGGAATAATGACTGAAGTCGTTCCAACACTTTTTCGTGCTCATCATACAGCAAAGTCTGCATCCCAATCTCACCAGCACGCAATAGATTGGAAGGATTATCGTCTACAAATAACGCGCGTTCCGGTTTAACATCCATGGCACGCAAAGCATGATGGAAATAATCGTGCGAACGTTTGGATATGCCTTCTCGGTATGAATTAAAAACCCGATCAAAATGTGAGTAAATGGAAAGCTCAAAATCAAGAGCTTCAAGCCAATTTGTATGATCACTTAAAATGGCTGTTTTTACGCCACTCGCACGAATAGCATCCACAACTTCAAGCATCCAAAGACGCACATTGAATCCCGCCATGATTTCCATATGCAGCATCTCAACCTGCTCTACCAATCCTGTTTTTTTACGCAACTCTTCCCAGAATTCAGCTTCACTGGCTTTACCTGTGGCGTAGCCGCCTTCATAGCAAATTTCGGTAGCAACAGCCTGAAACTCGTCAGGGTCAAACCCATTACGGACGGCAATTTTACGTAACCCGTCTACAAATCCCTCATCAGCAAGAACACCGCTGAAGTCAAAGAACACAACTTCAATTGGTTGAGACTGTTCCGTGGTCATATAGAGACTCCCTATTTAGGTAAGAACCGTTTCAATTTTTTTATATTTGCACCAACAACTCAACTGAGCCAATCTAAATACGAATAAGTAGAAACAATCTTATACCTCATAGAGGAAAGAGCAACATGCAGAACACAAAAAAAATTCGTATTGGTGTTTCTTCCTGCCTGCTAGGAAATCCAGTCCGGTTTGATGGAGGACATAAAAAAGATCAATGGCTTGTAAATATCCTTGGAGAGTATGTTGACTACGTTCCGGTGTGTCCTGAAGTTGAAATGGGCCTCCCTGTACCTCGAGAAGCACTGCGTCTCGTAGGAGATCCAGAAAATCCAAGACTCGTTACAAACAAAACATATATAGACCACACCAAACAAATGAAAAAATTTGCAGCTCGGCGGGTTAAAGAGTTAGAAAAAGAAAACCTGTGCGGCTTTGTTTTCAAACGAGCTTCGCCTTCCAGCGGTATGGAACGAGTAAAAGTCTACAAGGATGTTGACCCAAAAGAAGCAAAAAATGCTGGAGCACCGAGCCTTAAAGGCATCGGAGTATTTGCCAGAACATTTATGGAACACTTTCCACTACTCCCTGTAGAAGAAGAAGGGAGGCTTGGTGACCCTCGTCTGCGTGAAAACTTTATTGAACGAATTTTCGTCATGCAACGCTGGCGCGAGATGCTGGACCAGCCGTTTTTGATGCGTAATCTGATAAGATTCCATACCCGCCACAAACTACTAATCATGTCGCATAGCATCGTGCACTACCGTGCCATGGGCAAACTTGTGGCACACGGTAAGCAGACTGTCCCCCATGATCTTCTTCAACAATATCAAACTGAGTTGCTTACAGCGCTTAAAATAAAAGCGACTATTAACAAACATACCAACGTATTACAGCATATTGCCGGATATTTTAAAAAGAAACTTACCCCAGATGAGAAGCAAGAGTTTCAAGAAATAATAGAACGATATCACTCCAACTTAGTGCCACTTATTGTTCCAATTACCATCGGTAATCATTATGTACGAAAATATGGCGAAGAGTATCTGCAGTCACAATGGTATTTGAACCCGCATCCGATTGAATTGAAGCTTCGGAACCATGTTTAAATACTACTACGTCCAGTTAGTATAACGAAGCACATGCTACTTTAAATGCATTTTTGCTTAATTCTAACTGTTTGTTTGATGATATATTGCAACTATCACTACAAATTGAACTATTTCTCCTCTGTCAGAATGTACAAACATTACGCTTCATTGTTCCTGCTCTTTATACTTTTATAAACAAAACCCCTTTGAATAACAGAAGAAATAACCATCACCCCCTTGTCACTATTGCGATGAATAGGTACTACTCTAATATCGTGGACTAAATTACGAATTGATATTCCATAGGGGGTTCTTGTGAATAAAAGCGAACTTGTAAAAGTAATGGCTGAGGATCACAACCTGTCCAAAGATGAAGCAACAATGCTAGTAAACGTCTTTTTTGACAGCATCCGTGAAGCTCTCGTTGAAGAGGGTAGAGTTGAAATCAGAGGATTCGGTTCCTTTAAAGTTAAAGAATACAAGGGATACAAAGGCCGTAACCCTAAAACAGGTGACAGCGTAGAAGTATCTCCGAAAAAATTGCCTGTATTCCGGGCAGGAAAAGAACTCAAAGAAATGGTTAACAAGTAGAGTCTCTTTTTCCTGTAGACCTAACTACTTTGCAACATGAGACACACGCTCCGGCTTCATTGCGCCGTGCGATTTGCGCGCGATGGTGCGGTTACCAGCGATAACGCCGGAACCATCTCTAACTCGTATTAGCGTTCGCCTTCCTGTGGAATTCGCAAGTATACGATGCAAAGCAAAAAAAAGAGTGGAGCCAATGCCCCACTCTTTTTATTTCCCTTTTCTATAAAAAACGCCCTGTTCTTACATACTAAAAACAGGGCGTTTTTCAGATATCATCACAACATGCTAGAAACCATCGTCAGCTTCCGCATCATCATCGCGTAAATCCAGTGTAAAGTGGTAGGTATCGTCATTAAAGTCTTTCGAGACAACAAATCCCAGAGATCGGGCAAGCTCTACCATATTCTTATTGTCACCAAGGGCTTCACCAGTAATCTGCTTTGTCTTACGAGATCGCAGATATTCCACCAAATGAGACATTAGCATACGGCCAAGCCCCTTACGCTTCCAGTCACTACGTACGACTACTGCAAACTCAGATGTTTCGTTATCCGGTGAAATTATTGCACGAGCAGACCCTACAGTAATCGGATTCTCCCCATCCTCAGGGATTGTCTGTGCAATAAATGCCATCTCCCTGTCATAGTCGATCTGGGTTAACTTAACCATTTCAGAACGTGGCAGCTCACCCACATTACCAAAGAAACGGAACCGCCTATCTTGAGGGCTAAGGTTCTCTACAAAATCCCAATGCGCCGGTTCATCCTCAGGACGGATTGGACGCAGGCGAACAGTCAGATCATCAGTCACTTGTATAATTTCTTCCAGCTCAGCAGGATACGGACAAATTGCAAGCTGATCTGCACCACCGAGATCAGTCCATGCCACACGGATTTCAGCATCCAAAGCGAATGCACCGCTGGAATCAGCCTGCACCGGATTGATCTCCAATTCAAAAATTTCCGGTATATCAATCAGCATTTGAGAAATCGATACCAACAACTCATACACAGCCTGCGCGTCCACTCCGGAAACAGTACCATGTCCAACAAACTGCTTACTCACATGAGTCGAAGCAACAAGCTCTTTTGCAAGGCTCATATTCAGTGGCAGTAATTCTGTCTGCTTATCCTGAATGAGGTGAGCAATTGATCCCCCCTGCCCAAAACGGATAACAGGACCGAACTGTGGGTCTGTATCAACTTCTACAGCCAGTTCAACACCACGCATACGCTGCGTCATACGCTGCACGGCAAAACCGTTAATACGTGCGGACGGCTGATACTGCGCTACATTCATTAAGATAGATTCGGCAGCGGCAGTGGCTTCCGTGCTGTTCTGGATATCCAGCATTACACCGCCTACCTGTGACTTACGGAAAATATCTGGAGAAAGCACTTTAATTGCTAGGGGGTACCCCACCTCATCCGCAATGCTTGCAATCTGATCCACAGAATCTGCGCTACGAGTAGTAATACAGTTAATACCATAAGCTGCCAGCAATTCCTCTGCTTCCTGCACAGTAAGCATCTGACGTTTTTCTTCCAGCGCCTGCAATACGATCGCGCGGCTTTTCAGCACATCTGTATTACTATCTGGTCGTGACTCCGGAGCTTCCGCAAGTTTAATCTGGTTCCGTCTGTACTGCACAAGATGCAAGAAAGTGCGTACAGCACTATCCGGAGTAAAATAGGAAGGCACTTTGGCCTTAAAAAAGATATTCCGGGCAATATCTCCATCACCTGCACCGAGCCAACTTGTAAGAATAACTTTCTTGCTGCGTTTACAGGTTTTCACCACCTTTTCAGCAATGGTAGCGCTATCCACACCAGGAGTTGGAATATGCAAGACTAAGATACCGTCTACGGAGCTATCTCGAAGTAACGGCTTAATGGCACTGGCATACATTTCAGCGTCAGCCTTGGCATCCATAACCAGCGGGTTCCAATATGACCATGCGCTTCCCAATGCATCATCCAGAAGCTGACATGCCTCGTCAGTCAACTCAGCAAGCTCTCCGCCTCCTTTCAACAGCAGATCAGTTGCAATGAATGCAGGAGCACCACCGTTTGCCACGATCGCCAACCGCTTACCTTTAAGCGGCTTTGACCATGCAAGAGCCTGAATTGTATCGAATACAGAATCAATAGAATCCATGCGCAGCATACCGGCTCGTTTAAACGCTGCCTCGTACACTTCGTCAGCACCCAAAATCATACCTGTATGAGCGGCAACTGCCTGTTCTGCTGCATGAGACTTACCCGCCTTAACAACAATAACCGGTTTTGAACGCGATAACGCTCGGGCGGCAGACATAAATTCCCGCGCGTTGGCAACAGACTCAAGATACAAGAGAACCGCACGGGTGTTCATATCCATATGCAGATAATCCAGCACTTCACTGAAGCCTACATCGAGCATATCGCCAAGAGAGATTACATGGGAAAAACCAAGAGATTTGGAGACAGCCCAGTCAAGAACAGACGTAAAAAGAGAATCTGACTGCGTAATAAAGGCAACTTTGCCCATGGAAAAAGGAGACGAAACGAGACTGGCATTAATGCCGAGAGAAGGATTGATGAAGCCAAGCCCGTTAGGCCCCAACAACCGTACAGAAAATTTATTCGCAAGCGCCAGAAGCCGTTCACGTTTACGTACGGCTTCTTTTGTATTGAACCGTGAATAACCGGAGGAAAACAAGATTGCGTTCTGGGTTCCACGCTTACCAAGTTCTTCTATATAAAAAGGAACTTCGTTTGCATCCACACATATAATAGCAAGATCCGGCGTAATCGGAAGTGTATCAATGGCTGTATAAACTGGCTGGCCGAAAATTGTATCAGGCGAATCCGGCTGTGTAACAACCGGCAGAACAGGCCCCAGAAACGTTCCGCCAAGCAAGTTCTGCATACAATCACAGGCAGGGGTTCCAGACTCTTCAGAAGCACCAATTATTACCACAGAAGTCGGTCGAAACATCTGTTTTAGCGTCGATTGGCTCACACAGGCTCCTCAATTGGTTCCGGTTGGTATTTGAAACACTGTAGTTGAAACTCAAATTAAGTTCAAACAGTTGTATTGCTTTTATCGCTGCTGACAAAAACGCTCTTTCCCCTGCCATTCACAGTGTCGTTTTCTACCGTTTACCGGAGAGCATGCTGTTCACCCTGCGATTCATACCGTTCACCGAAAATGAGTGTCCTTTTTGTTGCAACTGGTTGCATAGTGCAGTTGTTCATTAACAAACCGAACCTGCTCTAACAGAGTACATACGAATGTTTCCACCTTTCCCTTATGGTTTGTTTACGGTTGTGGCGAGCACTATCCTTGCAGCACCAGTGCCCGCCACAACCGGAACATAAAAATTTTCTGGTCAGGATATGATGCAGAAGCATCGGGAAGATTCTGTCATATACTGCAACCAATTATTTCGAGGAGAACACTATGAGCCAACATAACATCATTTCCATGCAAGAAGAGGAACGCCTGTTCACCCCTTCAACTCCCAAAGCTGGCACTCATATCCAGTCCCTGAAAGAATATGAGCGACAGTACAAACGTTCCATGGAGGACAATGAAGGCTTCTGGGCGGAACGTACAAATGAGTTATTGGACTGGTTCTCCCCGTTTACCAGTGTGCTTGAAGCAGACATGGACACTCCAGACATCCGCTGGTTCTCCGGCGGTACCCTGAATGTTGCCCATAACTGCCTCGACAGGCATCTGGAACTTGGACGTAAGGACAAAAAAGCCCTCATCTGGCAAGGGGAGCCGGAAGGGGATGTTATTACATACACCTATCAGGAGCTCCATGAGCAAGTATGTAAGTTTGCTAACGTATTAAAAAAGTACGGCGTAGGCAAAGGCGACCGTGTATCCTTGTACATGCCTATGATTCCGGAATTAACCATTGCCATGCTTGCCTGTGTTCGCATTGGCGCTGTACACTCCATTGTTTTTGCAGGCTTTTCTGCCCTCAGCCTTCAAAGCCGCGTAATGGACTGTCAAGCAAAAGTGCTTGTTACTGCAGATGCTGTATTACGCTCCGGTCGTGTAATTCCCCTTAAAGCAAATGCTGACGAAGCACTTAAATCCTGCCCGAGCGTTGAACATTTAATCGTAGTTGACCGTGCAGGCATTGCTGAACAAGGCAAATTGGAATGGCAGGAAGAACGGGACATCTGGTGGCATACAGCTATGCAGCAGCCGGATATTAAACCGTTCTGTGAATGCGAGCCAATGGAATCAGAAGATCCGCTGTTCATTCTCTACACAAGCGGATCAACTGGTAAGCCAAAAGGCGTAGTGCATACAACCGGTGGTTATCTCACCTATACAGCACACACCTCACAGTGGGTTTTTGATATTCAGGAATCCGACGTGTACTGGTGTACCGCTGATATCGGCTGGATTACCGGTCATTCATACATCGTGTATGGCCCGCTATCCCTCGGTGCCACAACAGTTATGTTCGAAGGTGTTCCAAGCTATCCTAGCCCTGACCGCTTCTGGAGCATCGTAGAAAAGTTCGGCGTAACAGTTTTTTACACAGCACCAACAGTTATCCGTGCTCTTATGCGCGAAGGACAGGAGTGGACCCAACGCCACGACCTCTCCTCACTGCGGGTACTGGGAAGTGTTGGTGAACCGATCAACCCTGAAGCATGGATGTGGTACCATGAACACATCGGTAAAGGGGAAACCCCTATCGTTGACACATGGTGGCAAACAGAAACCGGCGGTATTATGATTGCGGCTCTTCCTTTTGCAACCCCGCTTAAACCGGGGTCTGCAACACTGCCGCTTCCGGGCATTGACGCACGAATAGTGCGCCCTGACGGAACAGATGCCGAACCAAACGAAGGCGGTCATCTCGTCATTCGTAAACCTTGGCCGGGAATGCTTCGCGGAGTATTCGGGGACCCTGAACGTTACAAGAGCACGTATTTTGAACGCTTCCCTGGAATGTATGAATCCGGTGACGGTGCACGCGTAGACAGCGACGGCTACTTCTGGATTATGGGACGTCTTGATGATGTTATCAACGTATCCGGACACCGTATGGGTACTGCTGAAATTGAATCAGCTCTGGTTGCCCATCCGGCAGTTGCTGAAGCGGCTGTAGTAGGTATGCCGCACCCTGTAAAAGGAGAAAGCATTTACGCCTACGTTACCTTGAAAGCAGATGAAGAAGAAACTGAAGAATTACGTGCACAACTTCGCACATGGGTACGAAAAGAAATTGGCCCGATTGCTACACCGGAAGTATTGCAGTTTGCAGAAGAACTGCCAAAAACCCGAAGTGGTAAAATTATGCGAAGAATTTTGCGGAAAATTGCTTCTGGAAGCACCGGAGATTTTGGTGACACATCCACGTTGGCCGACCCAAGTGTCATCTCCGAACTCGTAGAGGGACGCTCCGAGCTTACTGGAAGCTAACTTTCAGCAAATATTCCCGCTCTTCCCGGAGACAAAGGACGCAATCAGCATAATTCAATCGTGTCCAGCTGATACTCACATGTTGAAATGCACCGATTGCGTGCCTTTGCTCAACGAATGCACAAAAAGACTCATGACATTCCTCCCCTTGGATAAAAAAATACACTGACGGATGATACCATCTGTCAGTGTATTTTTTTTGACAACATAGTTTGCATACAGCCAACACAATTTGCACTCAGGAAAGACTATTCAGTATGCAGATATATTACCAATTAGCGAGCACACCGGCGGGCGTAACGCACGGTTGTGCTCAGATTTCACCAGCGAAGAGTGGCAAAAAATTCTTTGATTATAAGATACTCAAACTCTGGTAATAGAAAAAGCTGAGTATTGAGACAAATACTCAGCCTTTTCTATAGCACTCACTAGCGGCCATTAAGCCGAATAACATTCTCGCAGTAAGTCGCATCCACTGTGGCAGGTTATGCCGTCCATCAGCTTCCCCCGCAGTCATAAAACCTAATAGGTTTTTCTGCGAAACAGAGCGGGACATAACCTGCTCTTATTTAATGTATAGTATTGAGTACTATACCCCCCCATGCCCCGATGAGGATTTCATCCTCACCCGGCTATCCCCCGATCTGCACCATCAGATGCAGACAGTGTGTGCAAAACCTTCCATGAACCAAGCTATTCCCCAGCGAGGCTCTTAACGATCTTTTCCCCAAGACCGTCAGAAGGTTCTGCACCTTCAGGCGTAGTACAGTATCGTATAGGATACTGCTGACCGAAATTTCTGTCTCGTTGTCAACTGTTGCATTGTGACAAGCTCGGACTGTACTTTTACATTAGCAAGCACAGTGCCAACTTCCCAATCCCGTAATAAATATTATATTTTCAATCAGTTATAAACTAGGGCATTTTTTTAAACAGAACAAAAAAGCGTCTCGTGAGACGTATCACGAGACGCTTTGAAACAGGTTGAGACAGTTGAGATGTATAGCCGAATAACTATTAACCCAAACCAAGCTCCTTGAGCTTACGATATAATGTAGCCCTGCCCATCCCAAGTAACTTTGCTGCTGCTGTTTTATTACCATTGGCTGAGGCTATAGCCGCCTGTACTTCTTCAGCGGTAACAGTATGGCAAGGAACACGCACCTGCTGCACTGCAGATGGCATGTAGGCATTTGGACTAATGAGCGGCTGAGGAGAATAATGAGAACCATACGAAGCGCCACGCCCTCCACCATAAGGTGGATGACGAACAACATCAGAACTGGAAAGTGGGTCTGCACCCAAAATCTGAACAGGAAGATGATCCGGTGTAATCCGCCCTGTTCGGGCAAGAATAGAGGCATGCTCGATAGTATGCTTCAATTCTCGAATATTTCCCGGCCACGAATGATTCATGAAGACTTGCATAACCTGTTCTGACACACCGGTAATAGAAACACCTAACGTGTCATTAAACATATCAATGAAATACTGCACCAGCAATGCCATGTCATCAAGACGCTCACGCAACGGTGGAAGGTGTACATTCATGACATTCAGCCTGTAAAACAGGTCTGAGCGGAAGACTCCCTGCGCCACACGCTGCTGTAGATCTGCGTTGGTGGCTGCTACAATACGCACGTTAGCTTTGCGAGTTACGGTATCACCCACACGCTCAAACTCATGAGACTCAAGGAATCTGAGTAATAACACCTGAATACGGAGAGAAACATCCCCGATTTCATCAAGGAAAATAGTACCGCCCTCTGCGGCTTCAAAACGACCTATCTTATCTTTGGTAGCACCAGTAAATGCTCCACGCACATGACCGAACAGTTCACTTTCCAACAAGTTTTCTGACAACGCAGAACAGTTAACTCGAACAAGCGGTCCGTTTGCGCGAGGACCGTTGTGGTGCAGTGCTTCAGCTACAAGCTCTTTACCTGTGCCTGACTCACCGGTCACGAGAACGGTGGTATCAAGATCAACAAGGTTTTCGAGCATGGAGTACACGTTAAGCATACTCTTGCTGGTACCAATAATATTTTTAAAAGAACGTCGTTCCTGCAGCTGTTCTTCAAGAGAAACAAGGCGGGTAATATCACGCAGCATCAGCATGGCACCACGCTGCCCTTCGGCACCGGACGCAAATGGAGAGCAGTTGATCATAAAGATATGCCGCGCATCAGAATCCAACAACAGCTCAACGCGCTCTTCTACAATACGTTCACCGTAGGAAAGCACATCATGGAAAAACTCATCACAACGTAATGCAAGGTCTGGCATAACCTGCGGCAACAGTTTACCCACAACATCTTCCTGCTTGACCCTGAACAACTCTTCGCCCGCGCGGTTAATACTCTGCACAGTAAGTTCTGGATCAACAGAAATCATCACATCCTGCATGGAAGAGAATAATAATTCCAGATGTTGCTTGTATGTTGCTTTTTCCTGAAGTGTGCGCCTTAGTTGCCTGTTAGAAGCGCTCAATTCTTCTGTTCGGCTGGCAACCTTTTCTTCCAGCGCGCTGTTGCTTTCTGAAAGCTGCTTAAGAAGGAAAAAGTTTTCAATGGCAATACTTGCTGCAACAAGCGTCATGGAAAGGAGATAATAGGATACATCCTCAGCAGGTTTGCTATCCGGCAAAATCCCAACAAACATACCGACGGGACCGGAAGATGTCTGCAACGGATGCAGCAGGAGCTCACCAAGCCCTTCTGCTGTAACCGTTGTAGGGTGGTTACGACGAAGCGCCCATGAAAAAGTATGATCTTCCATAAGCTGACGACAGGCGTCCATTATACGCTCTTCATCTGTTTTAGAAGAACACCATGACATAACAAAGTCATGCGAGTCTTCATCCACAAGCAAAAACGCCTTCGTCTTGAACGGGTGGATAGCCTCTACATTGGCAGCAATCTCAGACAGCATACTTGAAACATCAGCTACTTCACTTAACCGATACCCAAAATGCCCCATCCCTGTTGCTGCCTCCAGAATTTTCAACAACGCTTGCCGGTTCTCCGGTGTATTGTTTTTGTCTGGAGAAACAAATGCTTCATGCTCTACCATCTCACCCAACTTTGCTTATAAGTACGACTTCATCAGCCGAAAAGCACGCACTCTCCGGCTCTCAACCCACGGCAACTCGTAAACTGTGCATACACAATCCGCTGCCTCTCCCTACTTGAATTACACCAGCTACACTAAGGCTGCAACACCCGCCTGACTACATACCGTCGGTCAAAATCTCGTGTGTATCTGCAAACTGCCTATCATATTGGGTAAGAATAGGCACAAGTGCTGAAGGAGGAATTTTTGTTTCTTCCAATGCAGCCGGAAAAAAGTCCGGCATATAAAAAGTGCAGAAATCTTTTCTACGCAAACCAGTCGCCATAGTTGTTGCCAGATGCACAATACTGGAATCTACCGGCAGCGGAGATGACATCGGGGTATAACAATGGCGAACAATATTTGTCAGTGTATCCGGAATATTCCATGACTCAAGTAACGCGGCACCGACCTCGGCATGGTTAAATCCGAAAATAGCACGCTCCGCAACCGGCATGGATACACCCTTTTTACGGCTTAGCAACACAGCCTTACACATGGATGCTGGATCATAGCTTATCATAAGCAGCATACCAACAGGCTGCAACAACCCGCCAACAAACAAACGTTCTTCCATCAAGTCCGCGCAATGTGCACCAAGCAGTCGAGACAAAATACCACAGGAAATTGCATATTCCCAAAAATCCTGAACAGTAAATACAGTCTCGGGCACACCGGAAAAGCTGTGCACAACAGCCAAACCTAATGTCAGCGTCGTAAGCTCGTTCGAACCAAGAATCGTCAATGCGCGTTCGATACTCTCAATACGAGATGGAAATCCGTAGAACGGACTGTTTACCAACTTAAGGATACGGGCTGCCAGACCTGTATCTTTTGAAACAATCCCTGCAAGTCGACGTGATGTTGTAAACGGAAACTCCAGCTCACGGACAATCTCATAATAAATGTCCGGAAATGATATGAGCTCAAGCTGCTTCTCTACAATATCCTTCGGGGTTATCTGCCCCGGACGCAAAGCACTTTTGACGGCCCGCTCATGCAGGTCACGCTTTGTCTCGGCAGACATCACAGAAAAATTCCGATTGCGTATTGCCTTGGTTGTGCGCTTAACACACTGCGTTTTTAACTGACGCATAAAGCTACAGCCATTTTCCTGCCCGCGAAATGCCTGCGTCACATACCGCTTAGGAGGCGTCTGCTCCCGTATAAATAAGTTTAATCAAGCTTATTCAGTAAGATACGGAGAGAGGCGTGCTCAACATTTATCTAACCTGCCCCTACACCTATTCAGATAAATCTATTTGCCGTGAGCAATTCGACGTTGCTGCACAACTAGCCAGCCAAGTCATTGCATCAGGTGAACTTATATTCTCACCTGTCCTTCTCGGTCACCCAATTATTTTACAGCACACATCCTTTCCTACAACTTCTTATGAAGAGTGGGCTCTTTCCGCATGGGAAAAGATTCGTCATCAAGCCGAATCACTTCACTCATGGGCTGATGCTCTTTTAGTTGTCGACCTTGAAGGCACTTCAGAATGCACTCAAGTTCAACTAGATATAGCTCTTTTCCGAAAAGCTGAAAAGCCCGTCCGATTCGTAAAGCCAACACATGTCCAAAATCAACTAGTAACTCTGCTTGAAGAACTTAAGCGGAGCAAACTGTCACGTCTTTAGACCAAAAACACTGGAGAGGTTGTTATGCAAGAACACACTATTACAGAACCAATCAATATCAATGTTTGCGTTTTCTTGCCCGACTGGATTCTCGTTCGTCGAGACATTTCGATCGGAGCCAAGCTCGCATTTGCGACACTCGGAACCCTTGTAAAAGCAAAAGACTACACAGCAATGCTCAATCCTAAAGAAATCGCAAAACGTATGGGAACACAAGAGGCTTTTGCAAAGAAATTTTTACGTGAACTCAAAGAAGCTGGCTGGATCGGTCCAGAGAATATGCCACAGCCACATTTGAAGAGAGCCGCTGAAGAAAGCGACGCTATCTGCAATGCAGAATTCATGGCGCAAGCGATCTGGGCAAGTGAGCCAGGTGTAAACGTCCCTGCGTTTAACTAATGCACTAAGTGGAATTGAAAAGATTTTTTGAAAGGAACGTACTAGAAAACATACGCTTGAAAAAAGAAAAAGGGTGAATCTGCAAATTCACCCTTAGCAGTCGGGTTTGTCCCCAACCATCGATAAAGGGACACTAGCCCAAGGGAAAAACCGTGTCAAGCGGTCTGCACTACCCTATTGCCTTTTTTCTAGCGCCAACAAGGTGCTGATATGAAAAAGTTTTTTACAAAAAAATGCGAAAATGCATTCTCCCCTGTTCCAAATTGGGTACAACGTCTTGCAACAATTACTATGGGCGCAAAGCTCACTTATGGCCGCCTATTACAATGCGCTAACGATGACGGAGTTGCGTGGCCAACACAACGCTACCTTGCTAGCGAGTTGGGATGCTCTTTACGTAGCATTGTTAAATATGTTGGTGAACTGAAAAGAAACAACCTTATTGAAGTCTCTAAGGTTTTCTTTGGTGACTACCCTCGAACCACGTACCGCTTTATTATTCCAGAAGATCTTTCAGACGTTCTTTTAGCGCAGAACAACTTGAACCTTGTTACCTCTCCTATCGCTCATCAATCCTCTGAAGCTTCAGAGCTTCAACATATTTCATCAGCACCAGCCTCTTGCCAAGGTTTGCACGACAAAGGTGCAGATCAGTGCAAACCTTGCGCAGAGGCAAGCAAGAATTGCCTAGGGGGTACGCAAACATTGCGTATGGACTACGCAACATCTGCACTTCCATATAATGATAATAAGAACAAAAGATTAAAACAAAGTAACAAGACTACCCCCCATATCCCCCCACAAACAACAGCGACTAGTCTAGCCACTAAAACAAAACAAAACGTATCCGGGGAGAAGGTATCTTCTTTCTCTTCTACTCTTCCTGATTCCCCCAGGAACCATTCCATTCCTACCTCACTCATGGACGCACGGGGCCAGACCCCATCTCGCCCCGCGTCCCCCTTCTTTGAAGATCTTAGTTCAAGCTTCGAAGCTGTATGGGAGCTATTTCCTCTTAAACAAGGAAAAGCTCCAGCACAAACCCGCTGGAATCAGCTTTTTAAGCATAAACAGCTTCCAGAACTCTCTGTAATTATCTCTTCAATCAAAGAACATATTGCAAAAGATAGTCGCTGGAAACGTGGAATGATACCGAACTTGGAACGTTGGCTGCGTGAACATCGTTGGACAGACCAGCCCTTTGCAGATCCAGCTGGAGATTCTCAGCGAAATAAAACATCTCAAAAGCAAGAACTGGAAATTAAAGCTGCAATGCAGCTTAAACATATTCGAGATGCCATAAAAGGCTACCCCGTACCAATCGATGATCCTGTCACAAAAGAAGTTATTGATTCTCATGGAGGCATATCAAGTCTTTCCCGAATGCCGGAACGAAATCTTCCATTCGTTCTAAGCACATTCGTTAAAGAATACACAGCGTTGTCTATTAGTAAAACTATGGAGGTAATGCATGTCTAAAAAGCGGCTTGGATTTGCAAGAGTCGAGTTCATCGCTTGTAAACCCGAAATCGATAAGCTCCTTGCTGCTGGTTACACCATTATCGGGGCACATGAGGTACTTCGAGAAAAAGGTAAAATAACCATGGGGTATGGACGCTTCACTCAACTATTACGAAAGGGTGTAAAACGATCTTTTCCAACTCCCCAAAAAGAAAAAGCTAGGGATATGGAATCACAACCAGCGCAAACAAAGGGTTCATCTATCCCAACAGAAGAGCGAGTTTTAGGTGTTGTTGAAGCCAACAGCTTCAAAAAGAAAAACTCAGATGAAGAACTCATTTAAAAACAAGGAAAACAAATGGCTACTGTAAACATGGTACTTCAAGGCAAAGGCGGAGTTGGCAAAAGTCTAGTTGCGAGCCTCCTCGCTCAGTATTTCATAGAATACGACTATCCAATCACTTGCATTGATACTGACCCAGTAAACACAACATTTGCCGGTTATGATGCACTTCAGGCAGATATTATCGAAATTATGGAAGGGGACAACATCAACCAGCGATGCTTTGATAAGCTGATGGACCGCATTGAAAAGCTCCCTGAAGATAACATTTCTCAAATGGTCGTCGATAATGGTGCTGCCACCTTTGTCCCTCTAGGCTCCTACATGGCCGAAAACGTCATTACTGAGTACCTGCGAGACGAAACTCCGCATAACTTGCGACTTCATAGCGTAGTTACTGGCGGTCAGGCTATGCATGACACTCTCGATGGACTCAAGCAACTTCTTAAAGCATTTCCTGACACACCAATTGTACTCTGGCTCAATCCCTACTTCGGAAACATTGTTCATAATGGCATCCCCTTCAGCGACTTCAAAATATACAAAAACAATATTCATCGGTTCGAATCGGTCGTTCAACTCCCAATAAAAAACCCGAGCACATTTGGGCAGGATTTAATTCATGTTTTAAACCAACGCATGACATTTCGTGAAGTGGCGGCCTCTGACATGCCGACTATGCAACGCCACAGAATCAAAAAATACTGGGCTGAAATCAAAGCTGAAATGGATAAAGCCGGCTTATTGGAGTTCTAATGGAAGATGATGCAAAGCAAGAACCTGCCAAGCTCACAATGGAAAATATCCGTCATGCCCTAATCGAAAAGCATGGTCAGCCATTAAGCGAGGACGACCCGATCCTGATGGTCGCAAGTATGTTTGAAATGTTTCAGATGGAATACGACTCCACACTTAAACGTCATCAAGCAGCCATAGAAAAGTTCATGGCAAGCAACTCCACTTACTACGCCGACAAAGTGAAGCAAAGCACGGATGAGCTTTTGGATCGCGCTATTCAAGGAACCATTCGTAACAACATTGATGCGATGGCAGATTTCAAACAATCCATGACTGACTTTACTAAAACTAACCGGCTTTACTCAGCAGTTTCTCTTTGCACCTGTCTCATTTCAGTCTGTTTATTTCTTGGCTGGCTCGGTTGGTACCTTTTGGGGAGAGCATAATGGATACCTTAATAGATGAAGATCAAAAACGTCTTCTCGCGAATCTTAGACATAGTCTGGGCGATGTCACCTGTAGTGCGTTGGAAGATCCGACCGTAGGAGAAATCATGTTGAATCCAGACGGTAAAGTCTGGATCGAACGTTTTGGTGAACCAATGGAGCATGAAGATACCCTAACAGCCCGAGAAGGTGAGCTCATCATATCCCTTGTCGCAAGCTCTCTGGAATTAACAGCAAACCGTAAAAACACAAGCGTGGCAGGCGAATTCCCAATCGGAGGTCACCGTTTTCAAGGGCAGCTTCCCCCAAACACCCCTGCTCCAATGTTCAGCATTCGAAAAAAGGCAGAACGTGTTTTCACGTTAGATGAATATGTTGCCAGCAGAATCATCACAGAGGACGTCAAATCAACGATTGAAGAACTGCTCAGATGTAAACGGAACATCCTCATTGCTGGAGGAACAGGGTCAGGAAAAACCACTTTGACCAACGCGATCATTCACTCGCTCAGTCAAATAAGCCCAGATGACAGGCTTTTTTTACTTGAAGATACATATGAGTTGCAAAGCCAAAGTAGAAACACTGTCCGTCTAAAAGCGACAAAAGAGTTTCCAATGACATCACAAATTGAGGACACTCTTCGCCTTCGCCCTGACCGAATAGTTGTTGGAGAAATACGTGACGAGGCTGCATTGGGTTTACTGGAAGCCTGGAACACAGGACATCCGGGAGGCATATCCACACTCCACGCCGACTCCGCTTTTGATGCTCTCCAGCGCCTTGAGACTTTAGTCAGACGTAAGTCAGTCTCTCCACTGTCAGAGGTCATTGGAAGCGCAATAGACACTGTTATTTACATCACTAAGGCAAACACAAAGAGCTGTCGTAAGGTCACTGAAATTATGGACGTAGCGGGCTTTGACACCTGCACCCACAAGTACACAAAGGAATACCTCTACTATGAACCGCAGCAATATTAAATTTTTCTTTCTAGTAGCGATTACCGTTGCAATCATACTTCCGGACACCGCTCATGCTTCAAATGCAATCAGCGATTTCAATGATCCATTTGAGAAAGTCGTTGGTACAATCACCGGCCCTGTCGGGCGTTGGATCGCAATCTTCGCAATGGCCACCTCTGGCGGGATGCTCATCTGGAAACGTGAAGATCCAATGGGCGGTTTCAAAATGCTTCTTAGCGTTGTATTCGGGATCTCATTCATCGCCTTCGCTGCAAACATTGTTGATTCACTCTTCTCGTTCTCTGGAGCGCTCGTCTAATGCGTGTCATTCCTGTCCATCAATCCTTACACCGTCACACATTAGTGCTAGGTGCAGAGCGTGACCTCGTCATGTCGTCTGGTTTGCTTTCTTTCCTTATTGGTATTGGCGGGTTCACCCTCCCCTCTGCACTCGTAGGTCTTGGATTATGGATCGTTTCTGTTTTTGTTCTACGCCAGATGGCAAAAGCTGATCCGCAGATGTCTCTTGTCTGGCGTAGGCACATCAGAATGCAAGATTTCTACGAAGCTAAAGGGACACCTTGGCAACATAACGTTTGGAAAGGATAATCGATGCTTTCTCTAAAAGAATTCCGTCATAAAGATCGCAGCCTGGCAGACATAATTCCATATGCTGTTCTTGTCGATAACGGCATCATTATGTGCAAAGATGGCGCTCTGCTCGCTGGCTGGAGTTTTTATGGGCAAGATACTGCCTCAAGTACACCAGAGGAACTGGCTGCGATTAGTTCACGCGTGTCGAATGCATTTAAGGAGTTAGGGACTGGATGGACTATCAACATCAACGCCCAGCGAGTTCCTGCAACAGAATACCCTCAACAAGAAAGAAGCTACTTTCCAGACAGCATAACGAAAGCAATTGAGCTTGAACGAAGAAACATTTTTGAGAACCATGGTGGTTTCGCTACTAAGAACACCCTGACTGCTTCTTATCGTCCCGAGTCTTCGGCTGAAAAACTGAAAAAGCTTGCGTACAGCAAGAATGAAATCACTCAACAGCAAAATGAGCTTGAAAAGAGCATTCTTCATTTTAAAACGACGATTGCTGAAATTGAGGATGCTTTGAGTACAGTGCTCTACCTAGATCGTCTTTCAGATTACACGGAAGAATCTGAAGACGGGTCTGTTAGAGTTTTTTCAAGACTTCTTTCCTTCCTCAGAGAGTGCGTCACTACTGAAAATACACCTGTAGCTCTAACTGAAACACAGATGTACCTAGATGCGCTCCTAAGCGGGGCTGATTTAACAGGTGGCGTTGCCCCTAAAATTGGTGACAAAACTCTTGGTGTCTTATCTTTGGACACATTACCCGCTAAGAGCTGGCCTTCCATGCTCGCATGTCTGGATCATCTGCCAGTTTCTTTCCGTTTCTCAACTCGTTTCATCTTACTTGATCAGATGGACGCACTTGATGAGATCACAAAATATCGCAAGACCTGGAATCAGTTAAAAATCAAATTTTGGGATGCCATGTTCAGCAACCCTCAAGCTCGCGTAAACCGTGACGCATTGTTAATGACTGAAGATGCGGAGCAAGCTGCTACATCGGTTCAAGGTGGCGTTGTCGGATCAGGATTCTACACGGCAACAATCATTTTAGACGATGAAGATCCTGAAAATATCAAAGAAGGATTACGATTATTACGCCGTAAACTTGGACCGCTAGGTTTCGGGTGTAGAATAGAAACAGTAAATGCTCTTGAAGCATGGTTCGGATCACATCCTGGTAACACCTATGCGAATGTCCGCCGCCCGTTAATTAACACGCTGAACCTTGCAGACTTTTTACCTCTTTCGTCGATATGGGCTGGAACAGATACCAATCCTTGTCCTTTTTATCCCCCAGAGTCACCGCCACTCATGTACTGCACCACCGACGGCTATACTCCATTCAGGTTTAACCTCCATACTGGAGATATCGGGCACTCATTAGTCTTCGGCCCAACTGGTTCCGGTAAATCAACTCTGCTTGGTATCATTGCGGCACAGTTCAGACGTTACCCCAATGCAACGATCTATGCGTTCGACAAGGGCATGTCTATGTATCCACTTTGCAGCGCTGCGGGAGGGACTCATTATGAGATTGGTGGAGAAGGCTCTACTCTTGCGTTTTGTCCACTCAGCAATATTGATTCCGCTAACGAAAGGAACTGGGCTGAAGACTGGATTGCAACCTGTTGCACTATGCAAGGGCTAAAGATTCTACCGGTACATCGCAGTGCAATTCATGACGCAATTGTTCTCCTGCAAGAAAAACCCTCTTCTTTACGCTCACTCTCAGACTTTTATCACGCCGTTCAGGATTCTGAAGTTAAGGAAGCAATCAAGCACTACACCATCAAAGGTGCAATGGGGCGTTTACTCGATGCACAAAAGGACTCTCTGGGACTTTCAAACCTCACTGTATTTGAAGTCGAAGAACTCATGAACCTTGGAGATAAAAACCTCATTCCCGTTCTTCTTTATGTGTTTCACCAAATCGAAAAGTCTTTCAGCGGACAACCTTCACTACTCATTCTCGACGAAGCATGGATAATGCTCGGACATCCTGTTTTTAGAGAAAAAATCAGAGAATGGCTGAAAGTTCTGCGTAAATCCAATTGTGCTGTGGTGCTGGCTACACAGTCCCTTTCAGATGCAGCAAATTCAGGAATTCTAGATGTCCTAGTGGAGTCATGTCCGACAAAGGTTCTATTGCCTAACGTGACGGCGAGACAGGACACACAGCGCGACTTGTACATCAGCATGGGGTTGAACTCGAAGCAGCTTGAAATCGTCGCTCTAGCCACCCCGAAACGCGATTACTACGTGATGTCTCCTGAAGGTAACAGACTCATTAACTTAGCGCTTGGGAAAACAGCATTGGCATTTGTTGGAGCGTCAGACAAAGACAGCATTTCGCGAATTAAGGAACTAGAAAAGCTTCACGGCCAATCTTGGCCTAATGAATGGCTAAAGGAGAACTAACATGCGTTCTACAACATTTCTTATAATCGCCTTACTCCTGAGTATCATTTCCTTTTCCCAAGCACACGCCCGAACTGTTTATTGTACAAATTGTTCAAACAACTTCGTGCAACTATTAGATCGCGTAACAAACATGAATCAGCTGAAAGCTCTTTGGAAGGAATACGGTGAGAGCGTTCAGCAAACAGCGCAACAAATTCGTATGGTGCAACAAAATATCGAACAATACGCCAATATGGTTCACAACACTGTCTCTCTGCCTGTGAACACCATGAATAGAATGGTTGGTGATTTCAATAGGCTCTCTGGATATGTAGAAAGAATTTCCGCACGAACTGGCGAAATTAATACAATGAAAGACTTGTACAACACATTTTATGCCAAACAGTCCGCACTACGAGGTGTCGTCCGCACTGCGGAAGGCACGAAAAACTATTCAGATATGTGGGACCGATGGTCTGGTGAAGTTGATCGAGCAGCTGAAGCAACTTTCAAGTTAACAGGAAATCAGCTCGCTGATCTGCGAGAAAATGGAGAGCTGGAAGCCCACATTCGTGATCTTCTTTCAACTCCAAAGGGAAGAATGGAAGCAATTCAGGCAGGGAATAAGCTTGCAGCAATACAAATAAAAGAGGCGCAGGAAACCCGCGCGCTCATGGCCACTTATCTTCAACAAGAAATGGCTAAGACACAAAAAAGAGAGAAAATTGAGCAGGTGCAAGAAGAAGCAAGACGAAGTCTGTTCAACCCCAACCCTGAATCATATTTTTCTGCACCACAAAAGCCCGTTACATCTAATAACTTTTAAAAATTATTAGTCGTCACTGGTTTGGATTCTTTTTCAAAATAGCTCTTTGAATCTGAGTTAAAAAGCTCTTTATAAGCCTTCTCTTGCTCAGGTGTTCTAGTATTTTCATCTACTTTTTCTTCTGTGCAACCTAAAAGAATCATGCACATGAATGTTATTAAAATAGCTACAAGTACATTCTTCACAACACCATCTCCAGTCAATCAGTTATAAGGCAACAGTATGAAAAAACTCACGAGCACACATATCGTACTAACGTTTTTGACTTTATTACTCTTTCATCCAAAAGTCACCTTTGCAGCACAACAAAACGCCAATGTTCTTTCAGAAATAGCTTTCCAGTTTCAACAGAAAGCCTCTGCATGGCAGCCTGTAATAGAAGCACATGCACTTTCTCTTTTCCGCATATTACTCATTGGCAGCATTGCATGGATGGGAATTACTTCAATTCTAAAACAAGAAGACTTCAAAAGTGTACTTGTCAATTTCATCAGGCTTATCTTTTTTACATGTTTAATGCTTGCAGTTTTAAAATATTATACAGAGTGGGCAAACATGCTTATTTCTGGCCTTTCTGGAATAGCAACAGAACTCAATGCTCCTCCGGCAGATCCAAGCACTGTTTTTGTTGTTGGAATGAAGTTAATTTTTAAAATTCTAGATAAAATCAGCCTGATGAAACCTGTTGATAGCTTGGGGCTACTAATCTGTTCTCTCGCGATTGCCATTACTTTTGCCTTAATTGCTGCACAAATGCTCCTAGTAAAATGCGAAAGCTATATCGTTTTAAACGCCGGCATAATCCTCCTTGGTTTTGGCGGAGCGGAGCAAACACGCAGCTATGCAACAAACTTTTTAAGATATTCACTTGGAGTTGCGGCAAAACTCTTTGTAATGCAGCTCCTCATTAGCCTTGGAACGTCTTTCATCAACGACATCGGCAACGCTACAATCCTACTACAAGACCTTTTCATCTTGATCGGTGCCTCTATTGTTCTGCTGGCACTCACGATGAGTATTCCAGACATTGTCTCTGGAATTATTAACGGCGCACACGTCTCTACGGGCCAAGCAATAACCTCAGCAGCATCAACAGTTGCTATGGGCACAATGGCTACTATGGGAGCAATAAAAGCTTCAGGCTTCAACACCTTTGATGGAGTTCAAGCAACACGAGCTGCGGCTGGAATGGCTAACGCTGACGGTGTGAGTGGATTAAGTAAAGCCGGTCACATGGCTCGAAACCTTGGTTCAGCGGCCATGTCTACAAGAGGACAAGGACGAGTTCAAAATATCCGCTCCGCTATTCATGGAAAAAGTGAACTGCAAGATCTAATGAACAGTGCTGAAGTCCCTTCTACTCCACCAATGGAAGATAAGCCCTATGAAAGCCCTGCTGTCGATTTAACCCTCAAAGATACTACTAGTTAAAAAGTAGCCATATGTTTTCAGACTAAGCATAAAAACATACACCCATCAAATGATTGGTCAAAATAAGAAAATGAGGTTCAAATGTCTTCCTCACCATATTTAAGAGGCCGTGAAGAATGGCTTGAACGATACGGAAGCTACATCAAACGTGCGCGCAACTGGCAGGTAGTAGCATTCTTATCACTTTGTATCGCCATTCTGTCTATCGCTGGAAATGTAATACAAGCGACACAATATAAAGTTGTTCCATACGTCATTGAAGTGGATAAAATTGGAAATGCTGTAGGTGTAAAACCTGCTGCTGAAGCCTCTACCATTCCACAAACGGTTATTCAGGCAAATATTGCAGAATGCATTGTAAACTGGCGTACCGTTACTGCGGATCTCGGTTTACAGAAGCAGATGATTAAAAAGTTTTCTGCATTTGTTACCGGCTCTGCAAAAGGTACTGTCGGCGGATGGTATCAAGAAAACAACCCATATGAACGCGCCCGTGATGTTCTTGTTGAAGTCCGAATAAAGGGCATTCCCCTTCCCGTCAGCAAAGAAAGCTGGCGAATTGAGTGGGAAGAGATAACCCGCAACCATTCTGGAGTCGCCTTAGGCAAGGCTTCCTATGAGGCGACAGTCAGCATTCACCAAAGTCCTCCAACATCTGAAACTCAAATCATGCGTAACCCCGGAGGGGTACACATCACTGCTCTGTCCTGGAGCAAGCTACTTAGCTCGTAACACACGCTAAAACATAACGATTCAGGAGAATACTATGAATCTGTGGAATCCCTATATCTTAGGGGGACTGCTTTCGCTTTACCTAATTTCAGGATTTACGGCTCCTGTTATGGCAGAGCAACTTCCCCAAGACAGCCCGCCAAACAAGGCTTTACAGGCAAACAGACAACTTCCTCCAGCAACTCAAACCTCAACCGGTCTGATGAACAAAATCTTCATCGATGGTCGTCAGTCTCCATCAACAGGACTGTCAGCCGGCACCCAATACCAATACATGGCCAACACAAAAGCTACAGAGAAGGATCTCTACGAAACACCGCTCCCAGACTATCTCAGTCCGGTCAATGTGCCGCTAAACAAAAAGGAAAAGAAGGCGGTGAAGCTTTCAAAGAAGTGGATCAACAACAACGTGCCTCCATTCCTAAGTAACGGCGGAAAGTTGATGTACGTGTTCGGCTCCACCCTTCCCACAATCATCTGCTCTCCCCTTATGGGGTCAGATCTTGAGCTTCAGGAAGGCGAGATAGTTAAGGACGTTCTCTTGGGAGACACAGCCCGTTGGCGTTGGCAAACAACGAGTTCCGGCGAACTAGGTAGAGAAAAGGTGCACATCATCTTTAAGCCCACAGACACCGGTCTTGTTACCACAGCAGTCATCCCGACAAACCGGAGAGTCTACCACATCAAACTGGTATCTAACCGCAAGAACTACACGCCGTACATCGGCTTTGAATATCCAGAAGATCAACGCCGACTACTGCAACAGCAGTTCGCAGAACAGGCTCGAAAAAAGACATGGGAAACGGCTCCAACAACAGCCGGCACAGTTCTTGACCTATCTGCACTCGACTTTGGTTATATCGTGACCGGAAAAGCCCACTGGAAGCCGCTTCAAGTCTACAACGACGGGACTCGAACAGTCATCCGTCTGCCACAAGAAGCGTCACAAAGTGATCTACCAGTCTTGCTTGTTGAGAAGGCCGGCCAAGAAGCACTCGTTAATTACCGAGTCCGGACAAAAGGCAGACACACCAGTCTGATTGTGGATGAGATTTTTGAAGAAGCAATGCTCATTGCCGGCGTCGGCACCAACCAACAAAAAATAAAAATCCTTAAGCAGGAGGAAAAATGATCTCTCTATCACTACGCCGCACAGTCTTGCTACTGCTAGCACTTGCCCTGCTTTCAGGCTGCGCTGCCAAGACGCACAGACCTGTCATGGAGTCGTGGCAAGCGTACAATGGAATGTCAGATGTTCCAGAAGAACATATGCAGTCACTTGCGGAACTGACTGCACAAAGAGTTGCTGACAGATACCCGCCAGGAAGAACAACTATCGGGCTTCACTACAGAGAATTCGACAAATTTGGGTCACTCTTTGAAGCGCAATTACGCGAAAAAGGATTCTCCATAGACTCTACTGAAGAGCCGGAAATAGAGGTGCTGCAATGTTCTTACCTGATGGATGCCATTGCTTCACCTGACCAGAAAACAAAAGCCAGCTACCTGCGCCTCAAGTTTTCAGACGGCTACAGCGTAAACCACATTTACAGCTACAGCTCTGAAGCAGGGTTCTTTGAGCAAGGAGTTGCTACAAGCACAGAAGCTCTTTTCACCCTTGTCAGCTCCAACAGCGCCCAACTTGAGCCTTACGAAGCATCAGAAGACCACACTTGGCACATCCAACCAGGAAGTCTCAAAAAGCAGCTTTCTGAATGGGCACAAAAGGCAAAGTACCAGCTCGTCTGGAAAGCAGCGCACGACTTTGAAATGCAGGCAAATGCCACATTCAAAGGAAGCTTCTATGGCGCAGTTAAACGTCTTTTCACCCGTATGAACCGTAGCGGTAACTCTCTTCGAGTCACACTTTACCAACAAAACTCCGTCCTCGAAGTTCGGGAGGATTAACGCATGCGAAAAGCTCTTATTACACTGCTCCTCATAACTTCAGTTCTCTCTGGGTGCGCTCTGAATACCCCCAACGAGCCACAGACGCGCATTCAGCATCAGGCTGCAAAGCTGAAGCAAACTGTTCAGCCACAAACGATTCAAGTCATCCAGCAAGCTTATCTCGGCGCTGATCCAGTAAAGATCGACCGAGGTGCAGCTCTCCCATTCATCTTCAGTAAAAAGATAACTCTGCGCACGAGGGGGACTCTCCCTGAGCTTGTAAATGCCATTCAAGACATTGTACCCCTTGGAATCAAATACTCTGTTGATGAAAAGGCACAGTCTAACTCCAAAGAAGGCATTGTTAGGCAACCTAAACGAATTTCGCTGGCGTATCATGGAACAGTTGAAAACCTACTGAACACCATAGGGCAGCACTTCGGGCAGAGCTGGGAATATGAAAATGGAGTCGTAGAGTTTTCATATCTGCAAGTTAAGACTTTCACTCTCTTCACCTCACCGAGTGAAGTCGGGTTTGAAGGCACGATTACGAACAACACGGAGTCAAAAAGTTCCGATTCCGGCAACGCTGCCAGTGCTTCCGGATCTTCCTCACAGACATCCCAGACAAGCAAAAGCCGCTACAAAACCGATGCATGGACAGAATGTAAAAAAGGCGTTGAATCAATGCTGTCAAAGCGCGGCAGTGTTTCAATGAGCAAATCCAGCGGGACTATTACAGTAACCGATACAGCACCCGCACTGCGCCGCATTGAGAAGTACATCAACAGCATCAATGCTAAGCTCGGCAAACAGGTTGCTCTCAGCGTTCATGTCTGGGCGCTTGAACTTTCTGACAACACATCCACAGGAATAAACCTTAAAGTATTACTTGAAGGTTCTGGGATCAAATTAGCGTCAACCGTCGCAAACCCTTATCAGCTCTTGGACGGAGCAGGTTCTCTTACCGCTACAATTCTGGGTAATAGCCAGCTGAACGGCTCTGAAGCTGTGCTTCGTGCGCTTAAAAAGAAAGGTCGCACCACACTGCTCACATCCGGCAGCGGCATCAGCATGAACAACCAGACACTACCTGTTCAGGTCGATCGACGTATCGCTTACCTGGCAGGCACCAAAATTACCACGACAAACGACACTTCAAGTACTGAATTGACAGCAGGGGAAGTTTCCCCAGGGTTTGCAATGGCTGTAATCCCGCACATCCTCGACCGCCGACGCGTAATCCTGCAATGCAATGTGTCCCTTTCTTCTCTCGACAAGCTTGTGGAGTTCAAGTCTGGAGATCAGACTATTCAGCTGCCACAGCTTTCTACTCGCAGCTTTGCTCAACAAATCAGCATGAACATGGGACAGACTCTTGTTCTGGCAGGCTTTGAACAGGAGAAAGGCATTGAATCTGAAGGGGTGAACATCCTTGCAGCTGGTCAAAGCGCCCAGCGCGAAAAACGCATCATTGTGATCACAATTGATGTCGAAAGTGCCGGAGACTTAAATGCTTAGCATCAAAATCAACGGCAGAGCCTATGCTGTCGGGCTTTGGTGGCAGGTTCTCAATGGCACCAAGAAACGGGATCAGCTCGATCACATCCGTAAACAGGTTGCTGAATTTAAAGAAGAGCACTTCAACTGCTACGTTATTCGCAACTCACAGTTCGGCCTTGGAAACCTTGAAGGAAAGATTAAGTCCTACCCTTCTCTTGTCTGCGCTCTTATTGATCGCACACCGGATACATGGCTCGGACGCTTCTTGCTTGAAGAGTCTGAAGGACAGCAACTTTGGTGGGTTTGCGCAGTAAAAGACGGTAAACCGCTAGCTGACGGCGACGCTATTTTTACGTCTCTGGAAGAAGCAGACAGCCATCTCAAGCGATTCCGCGCTATCTCACAATGGGAAACCGAAATCCTTACTGACACGGTAGACGGTACTGCCGAACAGTTCAAAGGACTCATAAAACCTGCCCAGAGACTACGTTCAGTCGAAGAGCGACGAATTCCTACCTCACTCAAGCTGATTATCTTCTTGCTCATTCTCGTTGGCGGTTACTCGGCTTATACAAAGTACGAAGAACAAAAGCTTGCAGACTTCAAACGCATTCAGCAACAGATGAACGCTAAAAATGCTTTAGATAGACGTAAAGCGCTTGAAGAAGCTCCGGAGCAGTTCTTCCCAAAGGTATGGGAACAGTTTCCAGATGTCGCTCACGTGGCAACACTTTGTCTTCCGATAATGCAGAACATTTCGCTCTACAACAATGGCTGGGCACTCTACAGCACTACATGTGATCTGAAAACAATACCGCCGTTACTTAAGACAGAATGGAACCACACAAAAGGTGCTCGCTTTGATGCCCCACCGGTGATGTTTGGAGATCCTGCCTCGTTGGATACGAAAACACCGACTAAGGCAGTCTCGTCTTATACACTCCACATAGAATGCAAGCGCCCATCAAAAGAGCTTTTCCCAAAAAAGAAAGCTGTGGGCAAACTGTACCAGCTCACAGCAGCAGCTCAGGCGCATATCAACGTAACCTGGTCAGAGCCGAAGACTCACAAAGTAAGTGATGTCATTGGCAAGCCTTTGTTCTTCACTTCCCCTTGGCGTCACTGCAAGTGGACGCTTTCTGGAATCCCGAGCACTGCCATTACTGACCAGTCTCTTCTCAACTCACTTCACGACCTTCCTGGCGTTGTGATCAATCACATCACCTACCTTCCACAAGGATGGACCATCACGGGAGAACTATATGCGAAAAACTAACCTCACAACACTTGCCCTACTGCTTTGTTTCGTCTTTGCAGCGACAGTTCATGCGGCTCCTAAAGAGGAAAAAAAGAAGCTTCAAGCTAAGCCTGCTACGCAAGAAGAGGCACAGAAAGCAACAAAGCAGCTCACCCAGCTTTTCAATAGCGGGAATGAGAAAAGACCTGCCGCCCAACAGGCGGCAGGCCACAATACAGAGAAAAAGCCGTCTCTTTCTACTCCAAAGGCAAAAAAAGAAGAAAAGGCATCAAAAAACGACGGAAAAATAGATAAGCCTATTGTCGATAACTCTAAAGACACCAAAAAAGTCGATTCAAACAAACCTACTCTTTCGCCTGAAAAAGTAGCACACCTTAGCGCTCTCGACTTTCTCAAATCAAAGCTGGAAATTCTCAACGTCAAAGTTGAGATCGCTCAGAAGGAAAAACGCCTCAAAGATTTGAATCAGGAGATCCGCCCTGTGGTCACACCTAAAGTGTACCACTTGCCTCGTCCCAAAACGAAAAAGCGAAGCACTCCCCCTGTCGTCCTCTCAGTTCAAGGAATTGAAGACCAGCTGACAGCAACCCTTCAGTTCCAGAGCACAGGCAAACCTGTCCGCACTGTTTCTGCAGGAGACAGACTTTCGTCCGGAACCATTTCTTCGATCGCATATAATCGCGTCACAGTTAAAACTACCAACGGGGTCATCACCCTGCCTTTCAAGGAGTAATCATGAACTCCGCAATGCCTGAAAACCTCAAAGGAACCGTCATCATCGTTGATGGTGTGGTGCATATTTCCGACTCGCTGGCCAAAGACGACCACGAGCTGCTCTCCTACCTCAGCTTTGCAGCTCGCAAAGGCTTTACGGAAAACAAGTGGCACTCCATCAAGGAATTTGCCGAGCTCTACAAGAAAAATAAGAAGGCCGTCAGTGAAAGTGAGGTTCAGAACATGGCCGTTAATATTCTGCAAGATGCCCGTGAGGTCGGTGCATCCGACATTCACATTGCCGATTATGGCGCATTCACCACAATCCAGTTCCGTAGAATGGGAATGCTCGAAGAACGCGAACAGCTTCCGGAAGGCGTGGGTCATAAGCTTTTAAGCTCGATGTACACCACCATGACTGAGGGAGCTGATTCCAACTTCAGTAAAACTGAGCGACAGGACGCCACACTCAAAAGTGAATTTTTGCCGGCTGATGTCCAGTCTGTTCGTCTGCACACTGAGCCGCTTCAAGCTGAAATGGCAAAAGACAAGCAAGGCACATTCATGGCTATGCGCCTCTTGTACGACGTTACAGAAGCAACAGGTACACTTGAAGAACGTATGCGAACTCTCGGTTACACCGAGCAACATATTGAAATCTTCAAGTACCTCTCAACCCGTTCGGGATGCGTGATCTTCTCCGGCCCTACTGGTTCCGGTAAAACCACTGCTATGAAACATGTCATGGAGAGCATTGCCGCTGAGAACAGAGACAAGTCTTACATGTCTCTGGAAGATCCGCCGGAATTCACCATGAACCTCGTGAAGCAGATCCGTCTTGTCAGTGACTACACAGATGAAGCAAAGCGTGCTGTTCTCTTCAGGGCTGCCCTTGGCGGCATGATGCGCTCAGACATCGACGGCTTGATGATCGGCGAAATGCGTTATCCGGAAGTCGTCATGGCCGTTCTGCGAGCTGCGCAGACAGGTCACAGCATTTGGACATCCACCCACGCATCAAGCGCGCTGAACATCATTACACTGCTGTCGACAATGCTCACTGACTACGGCATTGCCCAGCCAAGAAACTACCTTTGTGATCATTCTATTTGCTCCGGACTCATCAACCAACGTCTGGTGCCTGTGCTTTGCGAGCACTGCAAACGTCCGTTCACAGAGATCGTGAAACTACCGGAGAATGATCCAGAGCGCCTGCGCATCCTTCCCCGTGGTGTTTTTAACCGCATGTTGGAAGTCATCGACACCGACAAGCTTGAAAACGTCTACTTCAAAGGTAATGGCTGCGAGCACTGCGACAACATGGGAATCGTCAGTCAGACTGTTGTGGCTGAAGTCATTGCAACCGATTACATCATGCTCGAGCACCTGCGTAAAAATGACTTCATCGGCGCACATAAACATTGGATCAACGAACAGAACGGTAAGTCCTACGTCGGGCACGCTCTTGATCTCATTAGTGAAGGAAAAGTGGACCCGACAGCCGTTGAAAAGAAACTCGGCGTTCCGCTTAACTACGACAAAGCATTTGGGCACTACAGCTTCAACGCAGAGGACTTGAACCGCATGTCCGGTGCCGGAGGCAAATAATGTTTGCCCAGTCTGACAAAATGCGCATCATCTCCGCCCTGTTCTTTTCCGGAAAAGTTCGCCGTAAGTTTTACCTAAAACTTGCTGCGATGACTGAGAACGGACTGAGCCTAAACGATGCCCTCGAAACCATGCATGAGCGGCTTGCCCGAAAAAGTAATCCACAACAGATGATCTTCTCTGAAGCGCTTCTGCGTATGCAGGGTGGCGGCTCTCTGGCTGACGCTTTCTATGGTTTCATTCCTGATGCAGAATACATGCTGATTAAAAGTGGTGTGGACGGTGGCGATCTGCCTCATGCTCTTGAGCTGACCTGCGGGTTGATTGAAGCAAAGCAAAAAATTGTCAAAGCCATTATCGAAGCACTGAGCTATCCGATCCTGCTTTGTTCCCTATTACTCGTTTTCATGCTGGTTCTTGCGCACTACGTTGTCCCGCAGCTTTCGCTCATCGTAGATCCTGCGAGCTGGCGCGGTGCAGCAGCCACTCTCTACTCAGCTGCCTTGTTTATCGGCTCGCCGTCAGGGGGCTTATTGTTGTGTAGTGTAGCCGGCTCTCTGGCATCCATTTTGAGCACCTTTCCGTACTTCACTGGAAAACTCAGAATTAAATGCGACAAGCTCCCGCCGTGGTCACTCTACAGGTTGATTCAAGGATCTATCTGGCTTTTCACGTTAGCCACTATGCTCAAAGCAAACGTGCAGCTCTCTGTTGTTCTGGATGACATGCTGGAATCCAGCAAGCGAAACAAATGGCTTAAAGAACGCGTCTATGCGTTTCGCGCACAGCTTAATCTCGGCAAAAGTCTCGGCGAAGCACTGGACGACAGCGGTTTTGAGTTTCCGGACAAAGAAATCGTCGAAGATCTTGTCATCTACTCCACACTTCCTGGCTTTGATGCCCGTCTTTACTCCATTGCACAGCAGTGGCTCACAGAAGGCATCGACCACATTAAAGGGCAATGCAAAATTCTCAACTATGCCCTTCTCTTCCAAATCCTTGCTGTGCTTTGCAGCATCGCACTCGCAGTTTCATCCCTTCAACAACAACTTAGTCCTTCAGTTCAATACTAGGAGATCATTATGAATACTCAAGAAACGACTACTCACAACACCCCAAACCTTCCTCCACATCTTAAAAAACAAGGCGGCTGGGCAATGGCCGACATGCTGGGAGCAACCCTGTTTTCTCTCATCATGCTTGCCGGCGTCGGACTTCTCTTCAGTAACCTGTACGAAAACAACAACCTCGCAGACACAGAACAGGCCCTCTCCACTCTTCGTATGGAGATTAAGCAGCTCTACACCTCATCTCCGGATTATGCGGGACTGACAACTGCTAGCGCCAAAACCTCCGGCATCATTCCAAAGAAAATGGAGAAAAGTAACGGTATTCGCAACGTCTGGAACGGTGCTGTGACAGTTGAAGCCGGCGTTAACCCGAACACCTTTGTAATCGGACTTGCAGAAGTCCCTCAAGGAGCATGCACCAAGCTTGCCACTTACCAGAGCGGCTCATGGGTCGAGGTCAAAGTTAACGGCTCCACCCTCAACCAGAACAGCATTGTTTCAGAAGCAGCAGCGCAGTGCACAAACACTAACACCCTTACTTTCACCTCTAACTAAGGAGCACATATGCGTCTTAGTGACTTAACCTTTTCCAGCATTCTTGTTTTCGGTTCAGAACAAATTGTTGTCCTGGGCGAACAAGAACAGATCCCAATGGATCACGATGACACAGAGTTTCTCGAAGATGTGGCACAACTCATCGCAGCTATCGATGAAAAGCGCTCTATGCCCCCTGAATTACGTTCATTCACTGTTCCTGTTGAAAAGTACAACTACAATATCATCGCTGCAAAAGAAGGTGTGTTCTCAATCTCCAGAGGTGAAGCTGCGCTTGTAGACCCGAACGAAAAGCCGCTGACGCTCAATGAGCTTGAGTTTTCAGACATCCTGCTCAACAACGGAAGCGGAACCTATTTGCGCGGGTTACGAGGCTTCGGGCGACAAGTGCTGCCTTCACCAAGTGAGTTTCAGGAAGAGATCGACGAGCTGCGTGCTCAGGTGAATAGCGAGTTTGCAAAGCACAAGCGTCATTCCTTCCGGATCAACTTCAAAGGCCGCTCATACCGCGTTGCTGTGTTTGACGGAATTGCCTCCGGAAACGGACATGCTTTCTCTTTAAGGAAAGGTATGGACACCATTCCAGACTTCTACAGTCTCGGGCTTCCAGAGCCTATTGCTGAATGGCTTACAGATGCCAACCAGAAAAAGGGACTAATCCTTTTCTCCGGCGCACAAGCTTCCGGCAAAACAACATCGGCTGCCTCATGCATTTCAAAACGTCTCGTTAAGTTCGGCGGCCATGCCCTGAGTATCGAAATGCCCGCTGAAATGCCGTTAAGCGGAATGCACGGCGAACATGGTACTTGCTGGCAGTGCGACCTAGACAGTGAAGCGGACCTTCCTGCTGTTCTTCAGGTCTCACATCGCTCTACAGCAGACATCATCTACATCGGTGAGGTACTCGGAAGCACGACCGCAAGTGAGTTGTTGCAGGTAAGTCTCAGCTCAAGTCACCAGCTCATTTTCAGCACCATTCACGGAAACGGCGTTGTGGCTGCTCTTGATCGCCTCCTCACATGGGCAAAGGAAACGACCGGTGAGGCAGCTGCGCTCAACCTTTCCGAATGCCTTCTTGGAGTCATCCATCAAGAGCTAATCCCGACAGATAACGGAGGATGGAAACTCGATGTTCCGGAATTCCTTCTATTGCCCAACACAAACTCCCAGCGTGCAAAGTCTGCCCGAGCCCTCATCAAGGACGGAAATCTCAAAGCGCTTCATGATGTGATCAAGTCACAACGCAGCGTTGTCCTGTATCAAGGAGTAGAAAACCTATGAAAGCTCTGGCTGTTTTTGCAGTGCTTCTCGGTGCTATTGCTTTGTATTCGCTGCAACCGCAACTCGGTCAAAGTGATGAATCTGCACAGACTATAGCGACAAATTACGTCGTCTACCGCAATGCAGCAATTACGTACGCAGTAAACAATCCAGTAACCACCGGAACACTCACACCAGCCATGCTCGGCCTGCCATCTGATTGGCGGGCCTTGCGGATCTGGCAAAACCGCGTCGAGGGAAACACGCTCTATGTATACGGCACAGCAAGCTCACAAGAAATCGTTGCCGTACAAAACATTCTCAAAGGAAGTTTTGCAGTAGGCGTAAACCAGAACAACCACCTTGTAACAAGTCACGGCACATGTGTTGCCCTTCCATCATTCATTCCTGAAGGCAACCTCACAACCGTGATCAGCGTAAGATAGGTGGCTGTTATGGAAAAACATAAAAAGCCCACACCCAATGCGCAATCCGGTTTTGCAACCGTGGATGTCATGGCAGCACTGCTGATGCTTTTAATCCTGACACCTACCCTTTTGGGGTACATCGAGGACGGGCTGGAAAAGAGTAAGCAGCGCGCTATTGCAGATCACTTGTCCGCTGTCACAAAGGCAGTTTCCAAATATACCAAGGAGCACAGGGCAACACTGCTTGCAGCAGCCACAGCCACTGCATCAAAAGAAGTACCCTTCAATGACGTCCGCTCTGCCGGCTTTCTGCCACCTTCATTCTCAAACAAAAACGCATGGGGGCAGACATACCGGATTTTCGTCCTCGAACCTGAGTCGGAAACCCTGCAAGCCGTTGTTCTGACATACGGAGGCAGAACACACGACACAGCTAAACCCAAGTTTGCCAGTGCTACAGTGCCGGCAACAGCAGCACTTGTTGGAGCAAACGGAGGATTTATCCCCACAGGACTCCTAACAGGACAAAGTAATCAAGAACTTCGCGGAGCATTCAGTGGATGGGTATTACCTCTGTCAGCAACAGACATTCCTGTCCCGCCGGCTGGCCATCTTGGTTCACTTGTTTTCTATGACCAGTACGACATCAGGCAGGATTATCTCTACCGTTTCGCAGTGCCGGGAAAGCCCGAACTCAACGAAATGCGCACTGAGCTGGATATGACTTCGAATGCGATCCGCAACGTAGGGGAAATCCAATTCGCCAAACACGACACAGTGCCGGCCAGCTTTTGCGATGCTCCGGAGGATGAAGGTCGCGTATTTCTCCACAAGGATTACGGGCTCTATATTTGCCGTGAGCAAAAAGCGCAGACCGTGGCTGACACCGGCAACACAGACCTCGTTCGCACCACAGCGCTTGCGGCAAACGGCGACCGATTCAAAAAGCCCAAGTGTCCTGAAGGAACTAACACCACACCTGCCATCTTTGTAAGCCCAACAATCGTTGCCGAAGGAGCGCTGGCAAAGCCAATGGTCACATTCCAATCGTGGGCACTGGATTTAGGCGACGAATGGGAAGTGAAACTCCGAGTCAAAACCGACGAGGAAGAAGGCTATCAATTCCCGACTTCCAACTATGCCCGAATGAACGTGCAGACTTACTGCGCCAAAGACACCAACGACTAATCTCTATGCCTTCGGCGAGTCTCCGACGGGCGAGGCGCTGCCCCTGCTCACCGCAAGGGGAGACTCTCCCCTTGCCCTTCAATGTCTTTTTCAACAGGAGCACCTTATGAAAAAACGTTTCTTACGCACCTCAGCGTATCTACTGGCATCACTGGCAATCATCTTTGCCGTTTCCTTCGCCAATGCTGGCGATTCAACGAGCTTTAACCCCACAGCAGTAACAGTACAGGTTGATTCCATTGGCGGCGTTCCAATCGGTAGCATCATTCCTTGGCCTTCTTCAACACCACCCAAAGACTACCTTGAATGTAACGGGCAATCTTTTTCAGCTGCGACATACCCCAAACTAAAAGTAGCTTTGAATGGAGCAACAACGGTTCCCGATTACCAAGATGAATTTCTTCGTGGCGCCAGTGCTAGCCGAGCCGTTGGGTCAAAACAAGTTGACGCAATCCGAAACATTACTGGCAGTTTTTATGCAGGCGAATTCAATTCGCTCGACGGTGATCCCAATGCCTTCACTGTTATGAAAGGCAAGGGAGCCTTTAGTTCAGGCGGAGTGACATCAATCCACGGCTGGGGAAGTCAGTCTGGATTTCATAGTGACCATACATATCGAATTGATTTTAAAGCCAGTGACCAAGTACCAACAGCAAACGAAAACCGTCCCCGCAACGTAGCTGTCATGTACATCATCCGCGCAAAATAGAGGTCTTTATGTCTGATGAAAAGAAAGATCCGAACGGTCTTGAGCGCCCAAAAGTTAAAGTTGTTAAGCTCAATCGCAATCTGTTTTACTTCCTTATTTTCGCTGCAGTCGGACTCTTTATCTTTCTGGCAATGGAAGTTGACAGATCCACTACCAAGACCACCATCATTCAGGAACAACAAAAAGCTCCAGCTCCTCCGGACAATAAACTTCCTATAGAAAATCCAGACCAATCCGCCGGTCTGGCAGTTCCCAATGATCCACCAGAAGAACCACAACCTGTAAAGGAATTCGATGAGTACGAACCGATCAATATCGTACAAACCACCACAAGAAATCCGCTATTAGAGCAGCAACGAAAGGAAATGGCTAAGCTGCGTCAGTTGAAATGGCAGCAACAGCAACAAGCCTTTGTTTCTCCACTCCGTTCTGGAAACATTCCGCAACAAGCGTCTCAAACTCAACGTTCAGCAACAGTTCAACAGCCTCTTTCTGCTCAAGCTGAGGTGTACCCAAGCGCACCGCCAATGCCTCATCTTCCAGAGGGCGCTTACAATCCAGCTGATCAGAAAGACAAAGAAGCGTTTCTTTCAAAACGCTCCTCCGGAAACTCTGAATGGACGTTGAAACACGCACGAACTCAGGGCAATCCCTTTGAGTTGAAAACTGGAGCGGTCATTCCTGGAATCATGATTTCAGGAATCAACTCAGACTTACCAGGGCAACTCATCGGGCAAGTATCACAGAACGTCTATGACACGGCTACAGGGAAATATCTCCTCATTCCTCAAGGGAGCCGGATGATCGGCGTCTATGACTCCAGAGTTGTTGCTGGTCAGTCCCGCGTCCTTGTTGCGTGGAACCGCATCATCTTTCAAGACGGATCTTCCATAACGCTCGGCTCAATGACGGGTGCAGACATGGCAGGCTACAGCGGTTTTTCCGACCACACAGACAACCACTACTTTCAAACCTTCGGTACTGCCGCGCTCATGAGTCTTATCTCAGGAGTTGGTGCCTATGCATCTGACACGTTCAAAAGCGACACAGCTTCAAACAATAAACCGTCTCTTCAGGACGAACTAGGCTCTGCCCTTTCAAGCGAACTGGGCAAATCCAGCCAAAGGCTGTTGCAGCAGAACCTCAACGTACAGCCGACCCTCACCATCCGCCCTGGCTACCGCTTCAATATGGTTGTTCAAAAAGACATTGTCTTCAGCAGCCCTTACAAACCGTGGAGATAAGTATGTCGGACAAACCTAAATACGGACTTGGCAGTATTAACAAGCACAAGTTCCTCTGGCTTCTCTATCCTGCGATCCTGTTTCTTCTAGCTCTAATCGCCTTCAGTGTAGCCACGCAACAGGTGGCAGCAACATACAATTACCATCCAGCGCTTAACGGCATGATCTTCAACGGCTGGTATGTACCGTGGGCTATCATCGGCTGGAGCCAGCAGTTTCCAGAAGCCGCCAACGTCATTGATGACGCTACGCTCTCAGGTCAACTAGTGTTCGTGGTTCCGTTATTTACAATCTTCGGACTTTGGCAGTTCTTCATGCGAACACCAAACCTCTACAAAGATCTTCACGGATCAGCTTGTTGGGCAAAGGAAAAAGACATCCAGAAGGCAGGACTTTTCGCTGACAAGGGCGTGTACGTCGGCGGTTGGCAGGATAAAGAAAATCTTCGTTATCTTCGGCACAGTGGTGCAGAACACATCCTCGTGTTTGCCCCTACCCGATCAGGTAAAGGCGTCGGGCTTGTTTTGCCTACACTTCTGAGCTGGAAAGAAAGCCTCATTGCCCTCGATATTAAGGGGGAAAACTGGGCACTCACTGCCGGATGGAGACAAAAGCAAGGGCACAGAGTGTTACGCTTTGAGCCGACAGACGAAACCGCCAGCGGTGCGCGTTTCAATCCGCTACAAGAAATCCGCTTACACACTGCCCACGCGATCGCAGACACGCAGAACATCGCCAGCATGATCGTTGATCCAGACGGCAAAGGGTTAAAAGACTACTGGAACAAAGCCGCCTTTGCCCTTCTTGGCGGAGCTATTTTACATTGTCTGATTGTGACTCTTCAGAACAAAAAGCGCATTGCAAACCTAAGCGACCTTGGATTGATGCTCGCTGATCCAGAGAAAGATAACGCAATTCTCTTTCAAGAAATGCTTGTTGCTGAACATGCAACCTTCCTGCAGGAGGCACTCGGAGCAAGCAAAGAAGAAGCATTAAGCGTTCAACGCTTCATTGCATCCTCAGCTCGTGAAATGCTCAACAAGGCTGATAACGAGCTGTCTGGTGTTGTTTCGACTGCTGTTGCTAACCTTGCCCTCTATCGAGATCCAATCGTTGCCGCCAACACTGCGGAGTGCGACTTCCGAATTGATGATCTGATGAACTATGAGGCTCCGGTATCACTCTACTTGGTAATCCGCCCTTCAGATATCGATCGTCTTCGACCGTTAATCCGTCTTATCCTCAACATCATTCTGCGTCGTCTTACTGAAGACATGGAGTTTGAGGACGGACGTTCTGTTGCCGGCTACAAACATCAGCTCCTTCTCATGATGGATGAGTTCACCTCTCTCGGTCGTCTGGAAATCTTTGAACGCTCTCTAGCATTCATGGGTGGATTCGGTCTGAAAGCGTACTTCATCGTGCAGGACTTAACGCAGCTCCACGCAGCGTACTCCAAAGATGAAAGCATCATGAGTAACTGCCACGTGCGAATAGCCTACGCGCCCAACAAGGTCGAAACGGCAAAGGTGCTTTCTGATATGACCGGTAAAACAACGGTCGTCACAAAAAAGACATCTCTCTCCGGAAGCCGCTCCGGCCACCTTGGCCGAGCAAGCGTGAGTGTTGGTGAAACTGGCCGCGCTTTGCTTACTCCGGATGAATGCATGAGACTTCCTGGCGCAAAAAAAGACGCCAACATGCAGATCATTGAAGCCGGCGACATGCTCGTTTTCCCTGCCGGCTTTCCGCCAATCTACGGTAAGCAAATCCTCTACTTCCTCGATCCCGTGTTCTCTGAACGAGCAAAAGTCAAAGCACCGTTAGCCTCTGACCGCCTTGTTCCAGTGAAAAAGAAAACAGCAGAGGACAGTTCTCCAGTTGTCTACACGGTAGAGCCAGCCACAACAAAAGCCTCTGAACCGGACGTTCCAGAGTACAACGTGGAACATGAACCAGTCTTTGAAGAAGAGCCAACCTATGACGGTGAAGAACCGAACTATAAGGAGGAATCATGCGCGTAACTCTGTTCTTTGTTTGTGGCGTCACACTCCTTCTCACTACTGCCTTTCATTTGGGATATCGGATCAACCTCACCCACTCTGAGCCAACCGGACTCTACAAACTGGCAAGCGCTCCGCTGGCAAGAGGTGACCTAGTCGCCTTCTGCCTCTCTCTGGAGAACGCCTACACAGCTATCTCAGCTGAGCGAAACTATCTTGGCACAAGCGCGCTCTGCTCTTCAGGTCAAAAACCACTTTTAAAAGAGGTTGTAGGACTGGCTGGCGACTCGGTCACAGTTCATTCGAGCTCTATTCAAGTGAATGACATGCTCTTCATTCTCACAAGCCGAGAACGCGACAGCCAAGGAAGAGAGCTGCCTCGCAAATTGCACAGCGTTGTCATCCCTGAAAGCAAAGCGCTCCTGCTTTCCACGCACCATAAAAATAGTTTTGACAGCAGATATTTTGGTCTTGTGGATACATCAAAGCTCCGCAAAGTAATTCCCATTTTCACATTTAACTAAATGGAGTCAATCATGACAGTTACCACCGAACAATACTTACGCGAAGCAGCATTGCTGTCTGACTCAGACGCAGCAGAGCTGGCCGAGTTCAACGAAGGCGTTCCTGTTGATCCGGACGTAGCCGATCACATGGGCGCGTTTGAAGAGGTAGCCCTGCGCTTCAAGGATCTAGACAAGCCACTTAATCGTGAGCTGCTGGAGAAAACCCTCAAAGAAATGAGGTAATCGTGTATGTCTGCCAAAAGAAAACCATTCCATCAGGAGTTTGCAGAGCAGATTATCGACGACTTGAAAAAAGGCACCGCGCCTTGGCAAAAGCCGTGGAAAGCTGGCGAATTCCATCCACCGTTCAATCCCATCTCTGGCACCGTTTACAGCGGCGTTAACTTTGTCTCACTTGCGCGTGAAGGCATGGAAGACCCGCGCTTTGTAACGTTCAACCAAGCCAACGCCGAAGGTTTGCGTATCAAAAAAGGATCTAAATCCCGTCCTGTCGTCTTCTGGCAGTTTACAAAAGAAGAAAATGTCCTCGATGACGACGGCAAGCCAATTCTGGATGAGGAAGGAAAACAGCAGAAAGAAACGTTTCTGCTTGAACGCCCTATTCTACGCTTTGCAAGCGTGTTCCACGCCACACAAGTCGAAGGAATGCCGGAGTGGAAAGGACAGGATGTTAGCTGGAATCCGCACGAACGTAGTGAAGCGATTCTCGAAGGCTCCGGCGCATCTATTAGCCACGACCAGCGCGACCGCGCATTCTTCTCTTACACATTAGACAAAATCAAACTTCCTCCCAAAGACAAATTTGATTCTCAGGACAAATACTATGCGACGGCTCTTCATGAATTAGGTCACTGGACTGGTCATGAAAAACGCTGGAAAGGCAGTGAACGAACCTTCGGCCCAAAAGGCACTCAGGAGTATGCCAGAGAGGAATTGAATGCTGAAATCGCCAGCTGGATGGTCAGCATGGAAGTCGGTCTTGAATATGATCGCGGCCGACACCTCGCCTACGTAGACAGCTGGATTCAGGCTCTCGAGAAAGATCCTTACGAGATTATGCGCGCCTGCCAGACCGCAGAACGCATCAAAGGTCATATGCTCGGCTTTGAAAAGGGTATCAAAATGGAAGACCAGAAAGAAAAAAACATCACAAAAGAAAAGGTCAAAGAGCAAGAGCCTGAGCAAACTCTTAGCCAACTGGCTAAAGAAAAGACTTACCTTGCTGTCCCATATTCTCAAAAGAACACAGCCAAGAAGCTTGGAGCCAAATGGGATGGCAGAAAAAAAAGCTGGTACGCTCCGGAAGGCTCAGATCTGACATCACTCAGCCAATGGCTTCCTGACGGAAAACAAAAAGAAGAAAAGCCTCAGATGGCTCCTGAACAGGAGTTTGCTCAAGCATTGCGTGAGGCCGGTCTGATCGTGGAGGGCCTGCCTATCATGAACGGCGAACTTCAGCGAGTCCGCGTTGAAGGCGGCAAGCAAAACAAAAAAGACGGTGCGTATACCGGTTATCTAGACGGTCGCCCTGCCGGCTTTATTGAAAACCATAAAACCGGTCTACGAACAAACTGGAAAGCAAACGGACACAAGCTTTCTCCTGAAGCAATGGCCAAAATAAAAGCCAACGCTGCTATGAGGCAGGAGGCTCGCGACTTAGAGCGCAGAGAAGCACAGGAACAAGCCGCAAAACGTGCGTATGCCAAATGGAGAAACGCGAAAGGCTGGGCACCAGAAGATCAGCCGTACCTCAAAAAGAAAGGGGTAAAAAGTCACGGCACTAAAATCGACATGCACGGCAACTTGCTTATCCCAGGTCGCGACTCGAGCGGTCGAATCCAAACAATGCAAACCATTACCCCAGAAGGAAAACTCTTCGAGTCTGGAGCCAAGAAACAAGGCGCGTTCCACCTTATCTCGCACTATTCAGGCACAAACCCAAAACAGCCACTTCTTATTGCCGAAGGCTATGCCACGGCTGCGAGCATCCACGAAGCAACGCACAAGCCAGTCGCAGTAGCATTCGACGCTGGGAACCTCGAACCAGTGGCAAAAGAACTGAAAAAAGCCTTTCCTGACGCGCCATTCGTGTTTGTTGCAGACGATGATCACACTCAGAAAAACAATCCTGGTATCAACAAAGCTCACGCAGCAGCGAAATCTGTGGATGGTGTTGTGGTTGAACCAAAGCTGACTGAAGCTGAGAAAGCAAAAGGACTCACCGACTTCAACGACATTCACCAAGAGCGCGGTTTAAACGCACTAAAAGTTGAGTTGAATGCCGGTATTCGCAAAGCACTCAGCAAAACACAAAGTCAGGAACTCATCCCGCAATAACACTTCAGCGTCCCGCAACTCTGCGGGACGCTCCTCTCCCCTCTATCCCACCAAACTAAAAAGGATACATCATGCGATTATTCATAGCTGAAAAACCCTCTCTTGGCCGAGCTATTGCCGAAGGACTCGGCAGCCCTCAAAAAAACGAAGGCTACATGACTTGCGGAGACGACACCGTGACATGGTGCTTCGGGCATTTGCTCGAGCTGGCAAACCCAGATGACTACAAGCCTGAATGGAAGAAATGGGATGCAAACACACTCCCGATCATACCGGACGAATGGAAGGTTCTTCCGCGCAAAGGTGTTGCTAAGCAGCTCAACGTCATCAAAAAGCTTCTGAAGAAAGCTGACGTTGTCGTCAACGCCGGCGATCCGGATCGCGAAGGTCAACTCCTCGTTGATGAAGTACTCGACCACTTCAAATACACAGGAAACACGCAAAGAATCTGGCTTGCGTCTCTTGATGAAAAGTCCGTCTCTAAGGCGCTTAATTCGTTAAAGGACAACAAGGACTACACTACGCTCTCACAAGCAGCCCTTGCTCGCTCCAGAGCTGATTGGCTGACAGGAATCAATGCTACCCGTGCAATGACGCTGCTCGGTCGTTCCAAAGGAATGCAGGGAGTATTATCATTGGGTCGTGTTCAGACCCCAACCTTGAATTTAATCGTCTCTCGAGACAAAACGATCGCTAATTTTAAGCCGCAAAAGTACGCGGTCGTTCAAGCTACATTGACTCACGAAAAAGGATCTTTCAAAGCTCAGCTTCAGCCTTCCGAAGACACGACGGGATTAGACGAAGAAGGACGTCTCGTTGATACCGCTAAGGCTGAGGCTATTGCAAAAGAAGCAACAAACCAGACAGGAACGATCGTTGAAGCAACTTCACAGAAAAAGACCGTTCATCCACCGTTGCCGCATTGCTTATCCTCTCTGCAGAAGGCTGCTTCAGCAAAATTCGGCATGTCGGCCAAAGAAGTTTTAGACATCGCGCAGCGTCTCTATGAAAAAAAGCTGACCACGTACCCACGCTCTGATTGCCGCTACCTTCCTGAAGAGCAATTCGATGATGCTAAGCGTATCCTTCAGGCGCTCTCTTCAACTCCAGTATTTGAAGTAGCAAATCCAGACCTAAAATCCAAAGCCTGGAACACAAAGAAGGTCACTGCACATCACGGCATCATTCCGACCGGACAAGTACCGGCGAATCTTCCTGCAGGAGAAGCAAAACTCTTCGAGTTGATCAGCACGACCTACGCCCTTCAGTTCCATCTTCCTCGAACCTACGAAGCAAAAAAAATAGTCTCCGAAATTGCCGGCTATCTCTGGTCAACAACCGGCCAAACAACGCTTGAGACTGGCTGGACGAAGTTCGACAAGCAACCTGAAGAGCAACCACTGCCGACAGTGAAAAAAGACGATGCTGTCTCCTGCGTGGAGTCAAAAGTGGACCTAAAACAAACAAAGCCCCCTGCAAAATTCACAGAGGGCACACTTATCGCAGCTATGGCCAGCATCCACCGCTTCATTGATGATGCTGAAGCTAAAAAGACATTGAAGGAAAACGAAGGCATCGGAACAGAAGCCACACGAGCTGGCATTATTGAGACTCTGAAACAACGTGGTTACATCAAGGCAGAAAAGAAAAATCTCGTTTCAACCGAACTCGGCCAGAACATCATCGCTCTGACTCCGAAAGAATTGAAAGATCCGATTACAACGGCACTCTGGGAATCTCGCCTAAGCGCGATCGCAGCCGGCACAGAACAGTTCGACACATTCATGGCCGATCAAGCGCACCTACTGCCAATTCTCATTACACCAATTACAAACTCAGCCGGCACTGGTCTGGAAGGACATCCCTGCCCAGAATGCGGCAAGCTTCTTAGAAAGCTTCCTTCCAAAAAAGAAAAAGGAAAATTCTTCTGGGCCTGCTTTGAGCACGACAAGCCAGTCTTCCTGCCAGACGTAAAAGGAAAACCAGGAACAAAACAACCAAAGACGAAACTGCTTCAAGCCCCATGCCCTGAAGAAGGCTGCGACAAGATGATGCGTCGTTTTGAGTCAAAGAAAAAGAAAGGAAAATTCTTCTGGGTCTGCGAAAATAAGGAGCATCCGCTAAGAAATGATGATGGTGGTAAGCCTGGTATGGCGTTTAGGGCATAGCTAAATAAAAAGTGCACCTTACTCGGTGCACTTTTAACATTTCTATAACATGCCAATAACGCCTACTCATCAACTGTTGATTGGAATTTTTCGGCTTGTTGCTCTTTAATAGCCAGGAGGGAATAGCCCTCATCCATTTCACCAAATTCAAGATCGTTTTTATATTCACGAAATTCTGAGTAAATGTTTGCTTCAGCCTCACCTTGGTGTGGATAAATTTTCATCGCACTTAACAAGTCAGTTAACTCTTTAAGACAGCCATCAGGGTCGATTGTATAACTTGAACCCCAGCAACGCCAAAACTTCCATCCAACTCGTTCCATTACCCTTTGACGCTTCCAGTCATCCATCCATTTTTCTTTTGGATGATATTTGTCTCCATCAAGTTCAACAGCCAACCGCCTATCATTCTCGCCCTCTACAACCAAGTCAATTGAAAACGCCCCTACTTTTACTTGTGGCGTAACTTGATATCCTAACTCAACAAGCTTTATGTAGACATCTCGCTCAAAATCTGAATCACAAAGTTGAACAGGTTCATCACACACATCTAATTGTGACATTGGATTTGCAAAGTGGCGTAAAATTTTAAGCCGTAGGTCTGCTTCATTTTTTAAATCAGCTTCACGTACACTTCTAAACAGGTACATACGATCACGAGCTCGTGAAAGCGCAACATTCATTCTTTGCTCGTCCTCACGTTTAGTCATCGCCGCTCCCTGCTTTGCACCTACTACCATGGAGATAAACATAATATCACGTTCTTTACCCTGGAAAGTCGCAGCATCCCCACAAGCAAAACAATGGCGTTCAAAAACTTCTTCACCAATTTCACGAAGTAATAAGTCTTGAATATATTTTGCTTGCTGAGCCCCTACAAGAGAAACTACTCCCATAGAGCGATTTGTAAATTTCGGGTCGTTAATGAGTAGCTTGATCTCTTCAACAATAGCTTCAGCTTCAAGCTCGTTAACCTTTCTCCGCTCATCTCTCTTTGCACCTGGAACAAAGATGTCTACTAGTGGTGGGGTAATTTTTTCAGAGCCTTTTGGAATTCTCAAAGGCACTAACGACTCAGCATAAAACTGCATACTAAAACGTATAATCGGCTCTACACATCTAAAATGTTCGGTAAGCATTATACGCTGACTTGGAAAAATAGAAGCGGCTAGATCGTATACAGACACACCTGGCATGAGAAGCTGAGCATTAGGCTGTGAAGAAAGAAAGTTATGTTTTAATTTTAACATGCTTTCTTCTGGGATAAATGCAGCTGTTGGGCTTACCTGCTTGTCATCACCGACCACAAGAACTTTCTTTGCCCGTAAGATCGCAGGAAGTGCATTAGTTATATCAGACTGAGACGCTTCATCTATTATGACTAAATCAAAAGAACCAAATTCAGATGGCAAGCTCTCGCTAATACGCCAGGCAGGCATAATCCAACATGGAACACCATCATAACAATCCTGCATCGCACGATACGCATCTTTACGATGCCTCGGTGCACGCTTCCCAGTTCCTTTGCCAATCTTTGATACAGCAGAAACAAAGCGCATCAATGCTCCCTGCACCCGTTCTGTCATATTTGATTGTAAACCAATACTCGTTTTGAGCTGTACAAGCTCTGAAAAGACTTTTTGCAAATCGCTAGCGCAATTTTTTCGTCTTTCAGAAAGTACTCTAATTTCAGTTCTTCCATCAATTTCTTCTAAATATTGGCGACATCTGCTCCACTTCCATGAAGAAAACCAAGTATCAGGTGCCCATATGTCTTCAGCCGCAATAAGAGGGTCGTTACAAAGAGCCGCGCTCCAATTTTTTGCACCTGCATCAAAAATCTTTTGTGCCACCTCGTCAACTGAGTCTAACGATAACGCCATACTATGAATTCGTTTGACTTCAGACAATAGCTCTTGCCATTCACGTCCTATTTCATCTGCTGAAACATTTTCATCACCAACTCGATTTTTTACAAAGGCCAAAAGCATCTCGGATATCTGCCCAGTGCACTGCTGCAAGGAATCGATAAGGCCAGAAAGTTGAGAGCGTCGTGAACTAAGTGCTATACAAGAGGTACTATCTGATATTGTTTTTATAAAACTAACAACCAATTCTAAATCATAAGGCAACTCGTCAATAGATACACCATATGGAAACAAAATTGAAATCTCAGCCTTCATATTTGGCCATAACGTTTCAACGTTTTTAGAAAGTTTTATTAATCCTAATAAATCAAAGAAGTCCTTAAAGTGCTCTCCAAAAGCATATGAAAAATTAGGCAAACCTAGTTCTTGCCCAACATGATTCCATCTAGAAAAGAACTTACGCATTTGATCTTGGTAATGGACATAATCCAAAACAATTTGCCATTCTTCTGGAGTGGTGGGCTTGGAACCATTCAGCAAGGTTTGTTGAATTAATGGCTGCGCAGCCTTGTTACTTAACTTTAAAAAACCAAAAGGTTTTTTACCTTGTACTAGCCTCTGGAGGGCATCTTCCACCTCAGAAAAACATGAAGAGAGATCAGCGATCTCAACATGATTTAAAACAAATTGGTCGCGAGATTCTGCAAGCCCTAGTGCTGCTTCATAGAGTTCATCGAAAAATTTCTTCTCAGGCACACATTTGGCTTCATCACCATTCACCCCTAACCTATAAAATATGGCAAGCCACTTCTGAGCAGACAATTGTTCTAAAAAGTCCCTTAACTTTTTTAAATTCGGCAATAAGTTATTTGCCCGCTCTACCGCATTTTCAACAGAAAAAGACAACGTTGGCAGTTTTTGAGAAGCGGCCTGACGCTCTAATTGATGAGCAGAGACCAGGTCATGATGAATAGCCATTAACACAGCTGGGTCAGGTAACTCACCCACAGGAATAATTTTTTTACGTACGTAATGAAGATCTTGACCCAATCGTCTTCTAGCTTCGCGGATTTTAGCAACATCCTCGTTTGTGATATTTGGAGGAAATTCTAATGAGGAATTGACCTTATCAGGGAACCAAGAATGCTCTGACTGTTCTTCTGTGACTAACTTCGCTAAATCCATGGCCGACAGTTCTTCGCCATTCAATGTAAGTTCTTTTCCGATTAACGTAAGCTGCCGCTCTCCCCACTCCAAAAGCTTCTGATCAATCCTTGTTATTTCCTGCTCAAGTTGCTTTACCCTATTTTCATTTGCAGTTGCTTGCTGGTTTAAATCTCTTAAGTTGGTTTGACTAACAATACCCGCAAGAGTTTGAACAGCCCCTTCTAGTTGCTTCATCCCCTTTCGCTCGTTGGAAAGAAGACTAATCGTCAAAGGGCGAAGCTCTTCAGGAATTTGATTTTGCAATACAGAAAGAGCAGGCTCACCTTTTGAAGTAACTAGCACCCTGCGACCTAATGCAAGATAATGACAAACTATGTTTGCAATAGTATGCGTTTTACCTGTTCCAGGAGGCCCCTGAACAACAACACCGTCATGGTGCTCAAGTCGATCTACAACACGTACCTGTGCGCTGTTAAATGCTTTCGGGAAATATAAGCCGTGGTTCTCTGAAAATTGGCATTCGGAAACACCAGACTTGCTCCCTGAATCTACATACCGCTCAGTTGAGAGTTCTGATACTAAACGTTTCGCCGGTACGGGAAGACCTCCGCCATCTTCTAAGATTGCTTTAAACCTATTAATGTCTTCAATATAGTTTGTTGCTCTGCGAGGTCTAGCAAAAAACACCCAGCTGTCTGTGACTTCTAGCGTGCTAGAAATTGGGTTAGGCTTTCTATTAGCTTTATCAGGATTAGTGTCAGGCCAATAAAGACCAGACTCACTCAGTTGAGAAGCAGCCTGTCTCAACACTCCCTCATAACTTTCGCCATTATATGGAGAAAAATCTACGTCATCCGAAAGTTCAGAAAAAAACTTCTTCTCGAATCGTATTAGGGCATCTACACCTGGATTATCAAATTTAAAAAACGCTCCGGTATAAAGCGCTGGTGATGAATTTCTGGGAACAATTGTTAAAGCGCCTGTTTTATCTACGTCAATCTCAACAAGCTGCTCTAATAATGGATGGTCTATCGGATGTCCTTCATAATTCCAGCGTGCAATGCCAATTCCCCAAACCAACTCTACTGGCTGTTCATCGCTCTGGGCTTCGATTGATTGTTGGAGACTAAAAAGAGAATCATATATCTTAATTGAAGCACGACGTGGTTTTTCCTGTTCAGCCCATCGACTCCATTCCTCAAGAATATACTGGTCAATTTCATTCTTAACAGCTGGGTCATCACTCAAGTAATAAACAACATCTTTTAAGTTTGCTTTAATAGCTGCTTCAGCTAAAGGTTCCGTTACTTGCCGCTCTGTAATCTCACCGACATTTAACATTTGCTGCGCATCTGCTGCAGAAATTGTTTTTATTATTTTGTCATGAACAACTGGAGACTTCTCAGGGTCATTACTTACTTGCAACCATTCACTAATTTTTTCTTTAGGTTCCGGCGGAGATATTCGTTTAAGCCGCTCAAGTCGCAACCACCCCGTAGCACCTTCAGAAAGTTTTATATCATGGCTAATGCCAACCTTGTTTAAAGTTTCATGCTCCCACAAGGTTAGCTGCTTATATTCTGACAAAGTACAAACAGGTTTCTCGTTAATCTTCCCAAGATGGTGGGCATAATCTAATAAATCTCTGAAACGAGTGGCAACTTCAACACTAACAGGATCCTGACTCATGGCTAATGCTCGTCCTTAAAACAATTCTAAATAATTTATGATCGTCAGATTTTTTAAACAGCCTCTTTGGGCCCCTCACACAACATCTCCAACAACACCCGTACAAAGCTTCTGCGCACTTGCTCATTACTCAGTACTTGCATTGCTAAATCCTTATGGATGCCCATGCTGTCTATTACAGCTTTTTGGACAACATTAGGAAGATCACCCTTCATTGCAACTTCTGGTGTGTTGTTTGCGATCTGCTCAACGACACGTTGATCTTCGCCAACTTTATCCATGATCGTGCGGGCGTAGTTCAGCAGATCCCCTTCTGTGAAGTCGCCAGCAAAAATTGCGTTCATCTTTTCAATAAGATCTGCTAGCGCTTCTTTTTTTCGATCTTTCGCAGTACGGGTCCCGATCGCGTCCGTAGGCAAAAGGGGTACATCCTCACCTTCGCTCAATTGCAATTCTCTGACGCGCTGCTTTGAAAGACGATAATGCGTCATCACGACATCAGAAAGGTCAATCTCTTCATGCAACTGTTCATCGCGTAGTAAGTTAATTAAATGGCGAGCATAAATTGTTAAAGACTCAAACTCTCGATCACCGTAATCGATAATCTGGCTCGAAAACTCATAGAACCGTATAAAGCTGGCTAGATCCTTCTTAAAAGTATCCAACACGTCTTTTGCTTTAAGTGCTTCTTTCAAGCTGAAATCAGCATTCCTTATGGCAACATCATCACCTGATTGTTTTGCGTGTTGAACAGCCTGCTGCGCCTTTCTAATGACATCCATTGCCTCGATGTATCGCGTCTTAAAGCGATCCACCGCAGGACGACAATGCCGCAGCAGCACGTCTTGCGTGCTTTTAGGATCAAAGAAAGCCTCTACAAATGCTTCTACTTCATCCCAGTAATAAATATGCTGGTCATCCAGCTTGTCTTTTAAGTCTGCTGCAAGATTAGGGTCAGAAACATCAGCCAGCTCTGCAGTTTTATAGAATGGCTTAAACGCCTTAAGAATATCGGCTGGATCATTTACGAAATCGAGAACAAACGTCGTGTCCTTTCCAGCATAAGTGCGATTCAAACGGGAAAGGGTCTGCACGGCATCAACACCGCCAAGCTTTTTATCCACGTACATGGCGCACAGCTTAGGCTGGTCAAACCCTGTCTGAAACTTGTTTGCAACAATCATGACCTGATATTCATCAGTATCAAAGGCTTCGCGCATGTCACGCCCGTGCAGTCCGGGGTTCATGCTTGTTTCGGTAAACGGCTCAGGTGCATTCTCATGATCAATCACCTCACCTGAAAACGCCACCATTGCAGAAATATTGCCGCAGATATCTCTGTTTTCCGCAACATACTTATCGAACGCCAACTTGTAACGCACAGCAGCCTTTCGGGAATCAGTTACTACCATTGCTTTTGCCTGCTGGTTGAGCAACGGTGCTACGTTCTTTCTGAAGTGCTCAAGAATGACCTGAACTTTCTGACTAATATTATGCGGATGAAGTTTGACCCACTTAGCAAGTGTGGTTGCGCCTTTTTTAGCGTCAACTTCCTCTTCACCAGCCCCGGTCTGTAACCCCAACTTACACGCCATGTTGTAGGTAGTATAATTCCTCAACACATCAAGGATAAAGCCTTCTTCAATAGCCTGACGCATAGTGTAGACATGAAAAGCTTCAGGTAGGTTGGTCTTTGAGGGCGGCAATGCAGGTTTTGGTAACCGACCAAATGTTTCGAGAGTTTTAGCTTTTGGTGTTGCAGTAAACGCAAAGTAACTAATATTCTTTGAAGCCTTCCTGCTTTCAACCAACGCATCCAGCTTTTCTTCAACGGAGAACTCGTCATCCTCCTCTTTCTCTTCAACACTCAACACTTCGCGAAGCTGTCTTGCGGTATTGCCTGTTTGTGAAGAATGCGCTTCATCTGCAATAATTGCATATCCGCGCCCTTGCAGGGTTGTTCGCTGTTGCAACATTTCGAGAACAAATGGGAAGGTCTGAATCGTTACGATAATAATCGGCGTATTACTCTCGAGAGCATCAGCCAACTGATTCGACTTAGCACCGCCCTTATCGCGATTAATGCAACAAACAACGCCACTGGCATGTTCAAACTGCCCAATCGTTTCCTGCAACTGTGCATCAAGCACAGTTCTGTCAGTTACTACAATTACCGAGTTGAAAATTTTCTGATCCTGCTCATTACGTAAGCTTGCAAGCTGGTGCGCTGTCCATGCAATTGAGTTGGACTTACCGGAACCCGCACTATGTTGGATAAGATACTTGTGACCAGTTCCTTCCTCACGAGCAGTATCAATAAGTTTTGTTACAGCAGCCCACTGATGGAAACGAGGGAAAATAAGCGTCTCATGAGTATATTTAGTACCATCCCATCGCTCTTTTTCTTTTCTTTCTAAATGGAGGAAACGACCGAGAATCCGCAGCCAGTTATCAGGCTGCATAACTTCATTCCACAAATATGCTGTAGCATAGCCCTCTTTAGGCTGTGGGTTGCCTTTTCCGCCTTCCAATGTGCCTTTGTTGAAAGGAAGGAAAAAAGAGTCTAGTCCGAGTAGCTTTGTACACATGGCTACTTCATTTTGCGTTACAGCAAAATGAACCAACGCACGTTTGCCAAATGCGAATAAAGGCTCGGGACGCCTTGTGGCAGGATCAATGTGAGGACGATCTTTTTTATACTGCGTAATGGCATTTTCTATTGGCTGCTTAAAATCTGACTTCAGCTCTAGTGTGGCAACTGGAATACCATTCACAAACAGCACAAGATCAAGGCGACCGCCATACCCATGCGGAGAATAGGTTACCTCCGGCACTACACGTAAAATGTTTTTAGAGTACTGCTGAACAGTTTGAGGGTTTAGACCATGATCCGGCATAAAGCGACATAGTTGTATCTGAGCGCCTCTGTCTTTGAAGCCCTTACGCAATACACTGAGCGTCCCTTTTTTATCCAGCTGTTTTGAAACACTCCGAATAAAGTACCGTTCTGTATCTTCAGAATACTTAATACAGAACTTGTCCCACTGATCAGGAAACGCACCTTTCATGAATGCCAAACAATCTTCAGGATACAGCGCGTACTCTCTGTTGTACCTGCCTGCTGTACCTTCAACCCACCCCTGTTTTACAAGTGCATCTACAATGTCACTTTGAAACTTCTTTTCTCGTGCGTCCGCCATAACTACTCTGCAATATCCAATCGTGTTTTAAGTCGAGAAACAGTATGATTCCATTTTGGAGTGCGTGGACGACAAACGGAGTTCTGGTTTCCAAAAAAGCCAGTCTCTCGTATCGCCTTATCTTTTGGAACAGTTTTCTCCCACTTAACTCTTACTAAGTAAAAAGCCTCTTCTGTACCGTCATTTTCAGCCAACTTAACCCCATACTCATCAGCCTGAGTAAGCGGAACTTCGTTACCATTCTCATCCTGAACAAGAAATTTAGATGCTAATACGGGAGCATCCATAACGGTACCTACTCCTACATACCCGCTGCCAACCAAGTTCACCCAAACACGACTTCCTTTTTCTAAACTCCAAAGAGTTCGACTATACCAAGGACCGCCACCAGCGGCTATAAAGCCGTGCTTCTCTCCAACGTCCCATTTGAAACTTGACCACAATGATACGTAAAATTCACCGTTCCAACTAGAAGCTGTAGACTGTGCTTCATCTTCCACTACAATTGTCGGATCACGGAACCAAGCTCGAGTAAGGTACTGTTGATTATTATCTTGGAAGATTCGGAAAAATACGGCGTTAATAGGCACACCATGTGTTTCGGAAAGGTAGGTAATAATACGTTCTGTACTGTCATCCAACTCAGATGCTACAACAACAGCTTCGTGTTGAGTCAAATAGTTATCCGGCAAGACAGTATGATTGAACTTCTTAAGAAAGGCATCATCAAGTGATGTCTTTGCATCACCATGTACGCTACTTTGGTATTTAGCATATATATCGGCAATACGTTCTTGCGGTAACTCTTTCACCCAAGAAGCATAGTCTAAAACTTGTCCAACCACATCACGCGGTGTCTTATCGCGCTTAAGTTCCAACACGATTAATTTCCCACCACGATCAACAGCAAGTAGATCAATACGCCCGCTATAATCAGTCTGAACTTGCCTGCCCACTAACATCCAGTCAGGTGACGCAATTGATATATCAGCAGCCAATATATCTTCTAACTTTGCCTCAGACTCCATTTTCGCAGCTGAAACTTTATTTGCCGTATTCCCGTCTATATTCCACATACCAAGTTCAAGCGACATATCCCCACCTTCATTTAATCAGCAAATCTACCGGACAGATTCAGTACATTCAAAAAAAGAGCCATACTTATCTTTCAACAACTTCATTGCAGTAAAAAACTCCTCTCCGCCCCACTGAGTAGACATAACAACAGTTCGCTCACCTACATGAATAATTTCTTCCGGCTTTTCAAAGTAGCGCCCTTTGCGATATCCATCCACGCCTTGAATAATTGTCCCTGCATCATCAGTAACAATATCAGCAAACAACTCTAGATTCGTGAATCTACCAATCAACGTTTTAAGCTCATCTACAGAGGCATAGCCTTTCTCAAGCAACCACTTAACAATACACAAAATAGTTCTGTTTTTTGGTAAAGGCCCACGCTTAACTCCATCACAAACAACAGTGAACTTAGTGTAATCACGCTTCACATTACTTGCTCTCACTTCTCTCTCTTTTCGAGCAAACTTGCCCTGCCACTCACTAGCTTCGCGTAAAGGAATGAGACGTTGAGAGAACAACAACAGATCATCATTATGCTTATAGGGACTTAATGTGTAACAAGAAATGTCCAGCCCTTGAGTATTCAGCCACAGTACCGTTGCTACCACTTCATCCGTAAAATCTTGTGCAACAATAAAAATACGAACTTTTTCACCAAGGCTGTGTTCCTCAATTTCACCACCAAGGAATGCACTAATTACAGCTTCTGCTTCACTTTCTGTTTCGAGCTTAGCGTACTCTTGATATGTCGAAACAATATCTTCACGGCTCATAACAGAAACCATCCCTGCATAGCGAATAGCCTGTAAGTCTGGCGTGCTATCGTTAGTCCCGCGTTTGAGCTCGATAACAATAAGGTTTCCGTCCTGATCAATAGCAAGAATATCAATCGCCTTTTGGCTTCCTGCCCACTTATTATACTCGCGGGCAATAACCATCACCCTCTGCTCAAGAATCTCAATATCCACAGCTAATGCTTCTTGAATATGCTTTACTTCCAAGACCCCTTCATCCAAAAAAGTTGTTTTTTCTACAGGAGAAAGGCGAGTATTATTGTTAGAAAACTTATGAAGTGACATTCTATATCTCCTGCTTAAGCTAGCTCCGCTCGTAACTCATACGGAATAGCGGCATTGCTTTTTCTATATCCTCTTCAGTACGAATAGTAATCTCAAGCTCACCTGTTCCCCAATGCCCAATGTTGCTAACGTCGCGGGTAAAGCCTTCAACAAATTCAACAGAATCAAGATCTGCTTTAGTGTACACGTACAAGTTTGGAAACGTCGCACCGAAATTCACGACTACAGTTGCAAAGTTTTTTAAGCGCTTAAATGCAAGATAGTGCTTAAGCTGCTTAACTTGCACATCTTCACCCAATGTCTGTAATTGCTTACATAGTGATTCGTACACAGAAACAAGCCCGCTAGGAGCCTTGGCAAGATACTCTTCATGTTTGCATACATCAGCGTCTATTTCGACAGCTGTAGCGACAGAGCACACACTACGCTTCTTCTGTGCAGCCGGAACATTCACCAACTCGAACATTAGGTAGCGCTCATCAAACAAACGGTAACGAATCAACTCAATGGTTCTTTCAATCTGCTGTACGGCGTGTTCATCGTAGCGGGTAAAGTCAGCAGCTATGCAAAGTAGGCGCGGGACACTCCAATCAATATTGGAAGCAACCTCTTCACCGAATTTACCCTGTACGAGTAACTGGAACTCAGCCTGATGCTCCATCAACCAATCGAGATAAAACAATCCCTGATTGATAACGTTTTCGCTGACATCACGCTTGTACTCAATAATGACAGGACAGTTGTTTTCATCCAGTCCTAATGAATCAATGCGCCCTCTATGGCGGTTACCTGTAGAATATTCTGAAGCAAGAAAACGGACACCGAGAAACGTCTCCATGTTATTTTCAATAAGTGTTTGAAGCTTCTTTTCTACATCAACATTTTTGGGTTCAAGTTCACGCACAGTTCCATTGGAATAGTCAAACAGCTTAATATCACTCATAGTATTCACCTTAAAAAAATATCGCCGCTCAAAAATTGAACGGCGATATAAATTTGTCAATCGAATTTAAGGAATAAGTTATTTTTCTGAATAGATGACACGTAGTGAGGACGTAATACGACGCAGTTTAGAACGAATTTTAGGTACAGCTGGGTGCACTTCAGCAATACAAGCCTCCATCCAAGCAATTGTCGCATCCAATTCTTCAATTAATCTTTTATAGTCGCGCCCTGACCAACTATCACGCAGCCCCCCGAAGAATCCGCAAGGACGGCTCATAGTATTCCACAAATCGTCTAAGCTCAAAAACGACCGCAAGCTGTCTATCGAGAAACAGGGGACCCTTGGAATCTTCACCCTCCACAAGTTCCTTTATTAACGCATGATACGTTTCGAAACGTCGATTTTTTTGCTCCTGCCGTTTCTGCAAAATATACTGAAAAGCGAGCCAAAGAAGAGGTATTGCAGCAAGAACAGCACTGACTACACCGGTTAATTCTGAAAAAGTCATTCTCGCCTCACATTAATCCTTATTCCAATCCCGCACATCAATCTTACCTGTAACGGCTGCGGAAATAAGGGCGGTGCGACGTTCTTTGAGGGTACTTATCGCCCCCTCTGCTTTAGCAAGCAACTTGCTAAAAAGAGCATCTTTCTTTTCGAGATAACCTGCAATTCCTTCCTGTTCCTCTCTCGATGGAATTGGAACACTAAGTCTTTTCAGTAAATCCTGACTTAAAGAAGCGCGAGTTACTAAATTCATTTCTTTAACAAAAAATGCTCGCAACAATTGGCTGCTGAAATAAAAAGCAGAAAACTCTTTTAATAACTCACGAGTATCAGGTCTAAACCGAATTAAAAAGCCGGCAAATGTTGCATCCGGAATTGATTTAAAACAAGTTGCAACAAAACCAATTTCTTCAACTGACTCAGAAGTTCTTGTAAAAAACACATCCCCTGCTTCAACAGAATACCGTTTTCTATCGTCAACAGTTGACTCAACAAGTCCCGAAACCTGAACAGGAAGAATTCTATTTTTATACACATCACCATAGCTAACGAATGGAAAGCCTGAACCAAATGAATCGGCACCGATATTAATGCCATTTTGGCAAACTCCAAGATAACCAAGAGGCTTAACCTCCCAATGCTCAGGCACTTCTCCCAGCCATTCAACGCCGGAGTCTTTCATTGGTGCATCAGGATTCAACCCTTTAGTTACAGCATGAGAAATTACCGCCTGCCGTTTTTCTTTAAGCAGCTCGATAAGCTTTTCCTGCTTCTCGATGAGGCGGTCAATTTTTGCTGTTTCGTGGTCGAGGAATGCGGTAATAATATCTGCCTCATCCACAGGCGGACAAACTACAAAGTAATTAACCACATCAGAGACATTTATCTGCTCTTGAGCAGCGCCTTGCTGTAATAAGCGTATCTGTTCAATCCCAACCTGTGAATTAATCTGGTAACATAACAACCGAGACGGCAACTCATGAGGCTTGCGAATTACCAACAATGATGCACAATTTGCACCATCTAATTCGCTAGGAACTACAGCTGTCACCCCAGGATATCCAACTCTAATAGATACAAGATCGCCTTCAAACAATTGGGATTTAGCAAGGTACTCATTACTTTCTTCAGTAATATATTTTACTTTGCGTAAGCAAATAGAGTCTCTCTCAACATCTACACCACGAAGAAATGGTATCTTCCCGTTATCATCAAAATATGTTGATGGATTAACAACAACCCCAACTGTGACGTCTGGAACTGCAAACTTTAATCGTTTCACACTCCACTTCTCTGGAACTTCTCTCAACCATTCAACACCTGAGCTCTTATACTCTGGATACGGCTTGTACTTACCCATTAGGAGTGTACCTCCTGAAGGAGAGTCATGATCTCTGCGCTCAGGGCATCGAGCTCTGCGTCAATCTCTTCCAAAGAACGTGGTGGAACATATTTGTAAAAATGACGATTAAACGGGACTTCGTACCCTACGATGCCTGCTTTGCCGTCTTTTTCGTCAGTCTTGGACTCATCAATCCATGCGTCTGGAACATGCGGGAGAACTTCACGGGCAAAGTAGTCTTCTACTGACTCTGTGAGCGGTACGTTTTCATAATCGCGGAGGTTAGAGTCAGCTTCCGGCTTGCCTTTTGTTGTGCATACTTCGGCTTCGCTGTCGTGCTCTGAAAGGTGTTTTTGCAGCAATTTAAACTGTGCTGCGGAAAGCTTTGCACCTGCTTTTGTAACTGCTTTTTTAAAGCCATCTCGAGAAAGATATTTATCATCCAGTGTTGCAAGCGCCTCCAGAGTCTGCAACCGTAAGGATTCATCCCACTTTGCCCATGCCTTATCAGCAGAAAGAGCGCTTAGACGAGCTTCATCTTGTGGATAGAATGCAAGCTGCAACGGACGCTCAACCGTAATGCGGCGATACCCGAAGGCTGCTGTATCGAAAATCTTACAATTCTCAGAAGGCTCATATTCTCCATACTGCTTTACTATGGAGTCAATCTGTTCCTCGCTAAACATACGACGTTTAGAGCCTAAGGACTTACGCATAGGCACAAAAACATCCGTCGCGTTTACAAGCTGCACCTTGCTCTTACGCTCTTCTGATTTGCGATTGCTGAGAACCCATATGTAGGTAGCAATACCAGTGTTGTAGAACATGTCCGTCGGCAATGCGATGATGCCTTCCAGCAAGTCATTTTCCAAAATGTAACGACGAATTTCGCTTTCTCCGGAACCAGCACCACCAGTAAAGAGCGGGGAGCCGTTCAAGATAATGCCGATACGGGAGCCGCCTTCATCAGCCGGCTTCATTTTACTGATAAGATGCAAAAGGAAGAGCAAGGAACCGTCAGATACTCGAGGGAGTCCAGCACCGAAACGACCGCCGTACCCTTTCACTTTGTGTTCACTTTGAATGACTTTTTGTACCTTTTTCCAGTCCACACCAAACGGCGGGTTGGAAAGCATGTAGTCAAACTTTTCGTACTGGAGCTGGTCGTCAGAAAGGGTGTTACCAAGCTTAATGTTGGCCACTTCCTGATTCTTAATGAGCATATCACCTTTGCAGATTGCGTATGACTCTGGGTTTAATTCCTGACCATGCACACGGATAACAGCGTTCTGGTTCATTTCTGACATAAGCGCTGTACCTTCAGAAAGAAAACCGCCGGTTCCTGCTGTCGGGTCATAAAGGGTACGAATTGCACCGGCCTGCGTTAAAGATTCATCGTCGTCCATAAACACAAGGCTGGTCGCAAGATGGACGATGTCACGGGGGGTAAAGTGTTCCCCTGCTGTCTCGTTGGAAGATTCAGCAAACTTTCGGATCAGCTCTTCAAAAGCCAGACCCATTTCATAGTTGCTGATCTTTGCCGGAGAAAGATCCATTGACGCAAACTTCTTTACTACCAAATAGAGCAGGTTCGCTTTATCGAGCATCTCCAGATATTCTGAAAAATGGAAGTGATCGAAAATCTCACGCGCCTCTGGACTAAAGGATTGAACATAGGCTTCGAGGTTTTCAAGAATCTGCGTTTCACCAAGGTTACCAAGAGTCATTGGTGACGTATTATAAAAAGGCTGCTCCGCTGCGTTAGAAAGCAACGCCGGAAGTGCATCACCAAAGCTTTCGCCCTGCCCTGCTATTTGCAGCACTGCATCCTTCGTAGGTTCCAGCACACATTCAAGACGACGAAGAAGCGTAAAAGGAAGAATCACACGTCCGTACTGAGATTGTTTAAAATCTCCACGAAGCAAGTCAGCAACAGCCCAGATAAAGTTCGCAGTAGCAGTAAAGTTAACCACAAAAGCTCCTATATTCAGCACGATAGCATGGCTATCTAATTAAGTTCATCAAGAGCTGTGGTTGTATGGTTTTAGGGAATGTGTGGCAAGGGGGAAGGTGGTAATGGATTGAATAATAAATTTGACAAAAAAACTTCATCTTGACGGCCAACATCTTCTAACCTTGATAAATAATTGACTCCTTACAGGAAGACGTATCTTTTACTAAATTTCAAATCATGCTCGTATTTCACTCTAGCTCTGCTTAAAAATCTAGGAAAATGATTATGAATAGCATCATATACATGCATACAGTCGAACTCTACCCCCAACTGCAACGACTTATGAAGCGAGGGGGATTTGCAAGCAAAAGTGCCGCGAAAGTAAATGAAATAATGGGACGAATCTACCTAGAAAACCCATTCCATGGAGTTAATACTACCAATCATGGTGAATCACGAATCGATCACTGTATTAAATACCAACTGTTTGATGGCTACAGACTTATCACCATTAAGAATAAAAAAGTATGTCTATTTGCCTTTGCTGGTTCTCATGATGAATGTGATCGGTGGATTAAGAAAAAAAGCGGTCTTTCTCTTATAAAAAACAAAGACAACGAATATGATTTAATTCTTAGATCTAAGGATGCCACTATTAAGACAAAAAGAATCCAAACAAAAACTGATTTTTCAAATTCAAACTTAATAGACAGGCTCGACAAACCATATCGAAATAAATTTCTTAAGTTATTAAGTGGACCCGAGGCCATGGAATTTTCACGCCTCACCACTCAAGCTCAAGATAAAGATATTCTAGAGATAGCAAGTACATTAGCTGATCCACAAGATGCGGCATTATTATTCGATGTAGCTGCAATGCTACGAGAAGGAAATATTGAGGGGACATTAAATCGATTAGATTTACACTTTGGCGACGCAAAATGTTTAGATAGCCTCTCTGATGAAGAAGTTTTAGAAATTCAAGACGGTAGGACTGTAAAACGCTTAGAAATTGGCAGTCCGGAATACTTTGCTTGGCTAGAACACTACATTAAAAGCTCAAATTATCAAGATTGGATGTTGTTTATGCATCCAACTCAAGAAAAAGTTGCGCACGCAGAGTACGAAGGGCCGGCAAAATTATCAGGAGTCAGTGGTTCTGGCAAAACATGCGTTGTTGTCATGCGGGCAATTTATCTTGCTAAAAAAAATCCATCGTTGCCAATCTTGATTGCGACCTTAAACAAAAGCTTGGCGCAATTAATTAACAATCTTCTTAATTACGCATGCCCTGACACGGAAATTCGAGCCAAAATTCATTGCAGCTCTTTCTTTTCATTATGCCAAAAACAATTACGAAAGTATGACCCCAAAAATGAAAAGCTCTTCGACGAGGTAACATGGAAAACTCATGAGCATGTTGATGAAGTCTGGCGAGAATTCTATCGATGTGAGCTTAACAACAATTCTGCTGACGTGCTACTCCCTTTACACAAGACACTCAACAAACAAGGAATCAATGCGGAGGAATACCTTAGACAAGAATTTGATTGGGTTCGAAGTGCGGTTGCTGATAGAAATGATTACTACAAAATAAAGCGAAAAGGACGTGCAATCCCCTTTGTTGAAACGCAACGTGCTATGATTCTTGACGGCCTAGCAGCTTGGGAAGAAAAGATGTCTGAAATCGGGGTCATCGATCCGGTTGGCCTAGCAGCGGAACTCTCTAAATACGCATCACGCATACAACCACTTTTTAGTTCAATCCTCGTAGATGAAGTTCAAGACTTCGGAACATTAGAGCTGAGCCTTCTTAACAGGTTGGTCGCCCCTGGAAAAAATGACTTTTTTGTTGCCGGAGACATGGCTCAACACATCCTCCCAAAACACCAGTCTTTTAAAGAAGCAGGGATCAATATCCCTGGTGGCCGTTCAATCACATTTACTAAAAACTATAGAAATAGCAGAGAGATATTAAAAGCTGCCTACGAAGTCTTTATTCATAATCTTGATTCAGAAATCATCACAGATGGAGACATTGAGCTTCTTGACCCTAAGTATGCAAACTTTTCTACGCCATTACCCTCTGTTCTACAGGCTGAGTCACTTGAAGAAGAAATAGCTTTTTCACTTAGTGTTGCCAAACAACATCTGATAGAAAACTCAACGCAAAAAGCCTGTATCGCGATAGTGGGCTATAGTCAGTATGAAATATCAAAATTAGCTAACCAAGCGGGAATTCAAACTCTTGATGGAAGTGCAGGTCTTCTCGATGACAATATCTTTTTCTCAGATTTAGATCAGACCAAAGGCTATGAATTTGATTTCATGTGTATTCTTAATTGCTCACAAGAAGTCTTACCAAATCCTACGGCTCCACATGATGAGTACTTCCGTGACGCCTGTCGCTTTTATGTAGCCATGACACGAGCTAAGAGTGAGCTATACTTATCTTATACTGGCCACCCTAGCTCTTGGCTGACCAACGATTCCTGTAAAACTTTTTTTGATTTCTTACGATGGGACGATTTATTTGATTTCTCACTAGAACATCTCATAGGTGCCCCCAGAAAACTCCCTAGAAACATTAATAATCCAAACAAAAACATTCTTTCATATACCGGACCACAATTCATTCGAACAAGCTTAGCTAGAGGAATGTCATTAGAACTTCAAAATAAAATTGAAGAACTTGTAGATGGTGCTGGTCTCAGTAGAGGCTGGGAACGTATCAGATGGAAAACCGTAAAAGACGCTTATGATGATGTAAAAGCGCATCCTCACGCCAAAACTTTGTTTGGTCCCAAAACATGGGTCGAATTTGTGGATTGTATAGAACAAAAGGTAATCGGTTTACAATCAAGGAATGAAGATCGTTACGAAGACGCTATATAAAGCATCTAATCCCCTAAATCGTCTTATATTCAAAATACAAAAAAGGTGGCACTATCGCGTCACCTTTTTTCTATCTTACTCACCTTTACGGTTAGCATTGCTTTCCTTAAAACACGCTTTTGCCAAAACATCTCGCGCTAGAAGTAAAAAACAATAACATTCCTATGAGATAGCTAAATCGAATCTAAAGGACGTTCAATCTCACAAAGTAACTTTTCTTGCTCATTTTCTTTTTTAAATATCGAGAGGTGGCTTGGTCTCTGACGCGAAATAACAAAGGGGGCACATTCAGAAGCTATTTTTTTCAACTCGTCATCAAAATATCCTGACTCATCAGAAATATTACATAAGCACTTCCCAACATCAGTTAAAAAAAGTCCATGATAACGGATTGTATTTTGACACCCTTCGGCTATTAGCAGTTCTTTCCCAGCGAGACCGTAAGAAATATCACCAAATAGATCTGTAAACGCTCCACCTGAAGCAAAAACTGTTTCCGTCATATTTAGTAAGCCACAATCAGATAACAACTTTAAATCTTCGTACGTAATTCCTCCTGGAAAGCTATTTTCAGTCAAATCACATAAGAAGAAATCACTATAAACTACATATGGGATTATTCGTTGAAAAACTTTGGCTTCATTAGGAGTTAAGTTCTTAACTACATCTAATGTCCGATAAGAAACCGTTGCTGTTGTTTTCACTTCTTCTGCAAGCAACTTTCCCCATATTAGTTGCAACCTATCATTACCAATTACCTGTGCTTCACGCTGCCAACGCGAAATAAAATCTTGATCGACTTCTGAATCAGAAATTCCTTCCTCTGCAGTAACAGCAAGTTCATGTAGTGCAACCTGAATATTCCGAACAAGATTATCCATTGCCCGTTCCTGCTCTTGAGCAATAATAGGGGGCAAAGTATTTAACGTAGAAATAGGAACTAATTCCCCGTTAATAAACCGTGCAGTTCCCATTGCAATATCAAGTTGATCTTTTACAGTCTGAGCTCCTTGCAAGGCCTCATAACGAGATATATCTGCATATTTTTTTCCAAAAAAAGCTTTAAATAATTTATTAACGCCTTTACTAGATGCATTAGCTAATAATTCACTTGTTCTAGTTGCATCATATCTTACATCAACTGTTACTGGACATTCTTTCATTTCCACTCCACAATTTTAGTCTATAACATTTATAAACCAACAAGTTATAAAGTGTCCAACATTCTCCAGCCAATAGTTTTGTATTTGAGAAGGTTAGATTGCTAGTGTCCTTTCTGTAGAGTGTTACCGATAGTTCCCTTTCAGTTTCTTTTTAGTTTGCCCAAACCGCCTTGCTTTCAATTTTTCAGCAAACGTCACTGCTTCAACATCATTGCTCGCATAAATGCTCTTACGGCAATCGCGCACCACACCGCCATTCTTAAGTTTGTAGGTAATATTTCCTTCGTTATCGACGGTGTAAGTCATCCCTTCCAAAAGTTTCACCACTGGGCGCTCTTTATGGGCTGCTTTTTCTTTCTCCTTTAATGACTGAAGAACGGCTAACGCCACCATATTACCGGCCTCTGCTTTTTGCCGAAGAAACTCATTCCAATTCCCATATGGAATTTCGTTTTTGATCTTGGCGCGCTGGGTTGCGTACTTCTTTTTAAGCAGCTCTTCGTGGCGTAACTGCTCAGCTTTAGCGACATTGATCAGATATCGCTTCTCTTTCCAGCTTAACGTGCTATCTATTTGGTATTTTGTGATTTTTATTTTCCACTTAAGCCGTTGTTCGCGCACCTCCTGTTCCCTTTGTTCCTTCTGCTCTTCAAACATTTTCTTACGCTTTTTGATGCCGGCTTTGTATTCCTGGTATAGCTTGCCGCGCTCCGGATCACGATGAAGAGGCTTCCTGCCGTACCCCTTTTTAGGGGTACTCTGTCGCCCTTCCTTTATTCTCTCCAGCTTCCCAAACTCTGCCTCTAATTTTGATCTAGAGTACTCACTACCAAGACAACTCAACTTTGCATGAGGTTGACTCTTCCCTCTTGTTGCAAAATCGGCAAAGACTGCACCGCGTCCGCGCTCCTTGATGGTAATACTTAACTCGTCCTGAAGAATATTTTGAAATTCCTGCCAAGATGATGCGGATACTCGTGCAGAATTGATAATCTCTTTATGTCGCTTAAGGTATCCATCAAAGCTTTCTTGGCCGGTGTAGGCTTCAAGTGCGTCAGCCTTGTCGTTCTTCTGCTCATTATCCTTCGAACGACTTGGAGCAAACACTTCCCGTGCCGGATAAAATTTATTCTTTGCCTGAAATTGCCCTAACCGCTCTTCCAAACTTTCTTTTCTGAAAGCAGAATGAAGTTCATAACCTTTTATGCGGTAGGCTATCCCTGAATGATCAAACGGAGTAATAGAAATTTCCTTTTTGCATGAAAGCTGAAGTCCATAATTTGCCATTACACCATGTACATCCTCCCATGACTTTGCTTTTTCTATTGCCGGCATAAAGTTCTTACTTCTACTTGAAACATATTGGAAAAACTCACGGCGCTGCTTACGTCCAGGATCTAGCGCAAGTTTATACTTTTGCTCAAGCTCACGGCACAAGTTATCCCGTTTCCAGTAGTCTCGATATGGTTCATGTCTTGTTTTCTTTTCAGGGTGAATCATGTTGTAAGCAACATGCATATGAAGATTGTTTGTATTGGTATGCACCCCGCAATGACGCTGGTGCTCTTCAAAGCCCAAAACCTCGGCAAACTGCTTCTCAATGTCTTTGAAAGCTTGCTCAGAAAGCTTGCTTTCGTCTTCAGGGCGAAGAGAGACAATCAAATGATAGGTCTTTTCTTTCTTTGTTCGCTCGTTACATGCTTGTGTTACCAAAACTTCAGATATGCCTAACTGAAAATCTTCACCAGCCATACATCCAACGCTCCAGACAGCCATACACTTCTCCCCCTTATGGGAGGCATCTGCAATGTAGTTGGCCAAACGAGCATAATTATCATTTTGCGGAGATGGTGAGGGCTGCTTCTTTGAAATCATGCAGATGATCCTTTTAGGCTACGTTTAAGCACTGCTTTTTCGACTAACTTAATAAGCTGTCGCAGCTCTTCCTGCCGCTCTTCAATTTCATGCAGAATGCGTCGAAGTTCTCTATGGCTTGCCACTTTTCTGACATTCTCTGTTAACGCCAACTTAAATAAGCCTCCTAGACGACCAAGGTCTGCATTGACCTTCAATAGATCTAAAAAAGCTTCCTTATCTACTTTAGAGTTGAGCTCTTGCCCAAGAGCAAGCCTTCGTATGAGTTCAGACACAGAGATACCGCACTGCTGAGCTAGTGACACAACCTTCTCATATTCTTCCTTAGTGATGTAAGACTCAATACGAACTTTTCTTACCTTTTCTGCTGGCTTCTTATTCATGATTTTTCTCCGGTCGGAGGATGTGTGATCTTGCAGCGCATGATGAGCTGCTCAGAAGGGAGTGACTCAAAAATGAGTCAGAGTTTTTTAGACGTTGAGCCGATAGGCGAATAAGTTCTTCTCCACCTTTACGGTGGCAGGCAGTAAACTCCCCCACTTTAAAAGTGGGGGCAGTTTACCTGTCCTGCCTTTCGGACTCCGTGTAAAAGAATAGCACAACAATGCACATATTCTTCAAATCAATTTTATTTCACTCTCTGCAACACTTCGTACATAGTAATGAACACTTCGTGTACACTTATGAACGGTTTGTATACAGTCGTGAAACTTATAAAACTATAAAAACACAGTTGACGTACAAACATTATCGAGATAATCATTTAAGTAACTTACAGCTTTTCTTCCTTGCTCAGGAGCTAGGTGTGCATAGCGCAAAGTCATCTTAATATCACTATGACCAAGCAACTGACTCACCACGGCTAAAGGAGTTCCTCCTTGAACCAGCCATGAAGCAAAAGTATGCCGTAAGGTATGAAAAACGACACGTTGACGACGATCTTGGATGCCGTCGTTTAGCCCGCAGGTTTCAACAGCTCTTCGAAAGAGTTTTCCTGCAAACTGAATTTTATTTCCGTAGATAGTCGTAAAGAGATATGACCCCGTATTACGGGCAAGATAGGCTTCAGCGATGGAAAGTGCGGCATCATTAAGCGGCACTACTCTGTTGTCAGATTTTGTATCTACTATCGCAACAGTCTTTGCTGAAAGATTGATGTGTTCAGGAAGTAAATGGAAGATTTCTCCGGAGCGTAAACCGGTAGAAAGTGCGAAAAGGCTAATGTCGTACCAGAGATCGGAACGCCGTTTTAGCTCAGAAAGCAAAACAGCTGCTTCTTTTAACGTAAGAAACCGCGTTCGCTCATTCTGAACTTTAGGCATTTCAAAAACTGGCAACGGACCTGAATAGAGTTCCCATTGAATTGCCTTACGTAAGATTCGACGAAGCAACCCTAAAACATGATGTACCGATTGTGGACTCAGCTGTTTTGCTTCGATTTGAGCACGAAGGCGAAGAACATCAATGCTTTTGACCGCATCCAATTCTTTGGCACCTAAATAGGGAGCAATATGCATTTCCCATACTCGGATGTCAGTTTTCGGTTTGCGAACAGAAGGTAATTTTAGTTCTTTATATAGGTTCCACGCGGTTTCAACAGTAGGTCTCATAATCTTGTCCCCCTTGTTCGGATTTTTTACTTGAAACAAGTGAAAGCAAGAACTATGACTACTTAAAATTTCGTTAACCATAAAAAAAAGTCCTTGTAGAATAAGAACTTTTTTAAACTCACTTATACGTGATGGTGCGCCTGACAGGAGTCGAACCTGTGGCCTGCCGCTTAGCAAGCAACTGCGCTTCATCCGCAACAGACTCTTTTTCTATTTGTGCCTGTCGGGAACTTTCACGTGTACCCCCTACAACATCAGCCTCAACCACTCCCCATGCTTTAAGAATTGTAATCTTTTGGTTATCCAACTTAACACCGGCAGGAAACAAACGTTTCCCCTTCATCCCCCGAACTTCGTCCTGAAGCACCATACCGGATTTAAGCAGGTCAATACTGAGTTTTCCCACAAGCAACTCCTGCTATAAATAATCACAATGCAACTTAACTAATCTATCTAAAATATGATATAATTAATAGTCCTCAGTATCGTAAAAAACTCTATACACTATTGCTAAAATCATACATAGGTATAGTAGGAAGAGCCTCGTAATTAATATGCTACAATTCTAGCCTGATAACCATAAGATAACATTCCCGCATCATGGTGTACTTATGTCAAAAAACAACAGCACGAGTAAACACATCATTATATTAGGCGGCGGATTTGCCGGACTCTGGGCAGCAAAAGAGCTCGGAAAAAAAGGTCAATACCAAGTTACAGTAATTGACCGTAACAACTACCACCTATTCCAACCGTTACTTTATCAAGTTGCATCCGCAGGACTGGAACCAGAGCAAATCTCATACCCGCTCCGCGGAACCTTCCGCAAGATGCCCAACGTTGAATTTCGCATGGCAGAAGTTACAGGGCTTGATCTTGACCATAAGGCTCTGATCACTGATGTGGGACGTATCAAGTATGATGGGCTCATCATTGCTTTGGGAAGCGTCACCAATTTCTTCGGAGTCCCCGGAGCAAAAAAATATGCCTTCTCACTTAAAAACGCAGAAGATGCGATAGATATACGTAACCATATTCTTTCCTGTTTTGAATATGCACAATATGAATCGGATCCAGACCTACGTAATCAACTGCTCACCTTTACCGTAGTTGGCGGCGGCCCAACCGGCATCGAATATGTAGGGGCACTGGCAGAGCTCGTTCATACTTCACTACGCAGAGATTTCAGTGAATTAGCTAAAGAAGATATAAAAATCATTCTCATTGAAGGCGAAGACGAACCGCTTTCCGGATTTCCTGAGAAACTACAGATGTATACCATGAAAAAACTTGAAAAACTTGGTGTACAAGGTTGTTACAAGCAGCATGTCGTACAGGTGGACGTTGACAAAGTAACCTTGAACTCAGGAGAAGCCATCCCTACACGCACCGTTATATGGACAGCAGGTATCCGTGGAAACAAGGTTGCAGAGCGCATGGGCATGCCGCTCGGTAAGGCAAAACGTATCATCACCACTCCTGAATTAAACCTTGCAGATCATCCGGAGGTTTTTGTTGCGGGAGACATTGCGCTACCAATGGATGGAGACAAGTTAATACCAGGCCCCACCGTAGCTCCAAACGCAATCCAGCAAGGGACTCTGGCAGCACAAAACCTCGCAAACTTTTTTGAAGACAAGGAGCTTTCCCCGTTCTCCTACTTCGATAAAGGCTCCCTTGCGACGATTGGTCGCTCAAGCGCTGTTGTCCATCTGGGGAAACTCAAAATTACAGGATTCTTCGCATGGATAACCTGGCTGATCATCCACCTACTATACCTCATTGGATTCCGTAACAGGCTAATTGTATTAATCAACTGGGGATTCGAATACCTACTCTATGAGCGCGGAGTACGCTTAATCATGCCCAAAACAAAAGATACCATCCCGAGTGAAAAAACAGATGAATACGATTCTTCAAGCATTGAAGGAGCTGCTCTGAACAAACGTTCAGCAGAATAAATATGAATATAGCCTGCCAAGGTTGATAACTATTGAAAGTACAGGCAGTATATACTCATGATAATGGTTCTCTTAGAGACACCATGAGATTACAGTCCCGTGCGCAGTCAGTCATAAAACACTGGTTGCCGATGAGTCTTTTTTAGGCAGATTGAGACAACACAACACGACGAAAGGCGTACAGGCAGGACTACCCCGATATTTTAACATGCAACATACGGCATCGTATGTACGACTCCATGTCTTTTTAACCGATATCTGTTATGCACTTTCTAACTGCAATCCCTGTTCAACAGGAATCCGTGTGTGAATATGTCATCAATTTGAAAGGATGTGCTTATGATTTTGAATGCTAATCAACTGAAGGCACTACGCCAACGCAATGATGAAGAACTGCGTAAAGAACAGCCAAGCTACGGTTACCCTGCACAGACAATTCGAGACCTGCTTCATACAATTGAAGCAACCAAAAAAGAAAAGAAAAAATGGCAACGTCTTGCTCAGGAACGTGGGAGTGTCATTGAACTTCTAAAAAAAGCACAAGAAGAAAGCGCCTAGCGGCTAATTGACTAGTCATAAAAAAAAGGAAAGGGATACCTTTCCTTTTTTTATTTCTTCGATTCTTTCGTTCCAGAATAGGTACAGGCATTACGGATCATTCTGTAATGTCCTTCTTTATCAACTCCGATAGGACGCCCGCACAGACAAAAGACCTTACCGTCCCGTTCGTCTATCTCAAAAATTTTCTTAATTCTATCTTTGTGACACCGGACAACTTCACCTTTGCCTATCTTGTAATACTTCCAAAGCTTTCTGCGGCATGCAGCACACTTAAATGTCAGCATTTATATCCTCCCGAAGCATTACTACAGCCTGAACTCTGCCGTAGATTTTCAATATTCAAAAAGAGTGCAGAACAGCTCCCGATCTAAAAGTCCGGAGCTCTGTCGAACTCCATCATTTCACCAGAAACAGGGTGCGCAATCTTTAAATAACGGGAATGCAACATAAGACGTTCCCCCGGATGACGAGTACCGTACAAATTATCCCCAACAATCGGACATCCCAGACCGAACTTGTGGGAAGAATGTACACGCAACTGGTGTGTACGTCCGGTAATAAGATCGAAAGCGATTCGAGTTTTGCCGTCTGTGTGATCCAATTTCTGCCACAAGGTAATACAACGCTTACCCTGAAGCGGATCATAAATACGGATAGGGCTGTTAAACCAGTCCAGACGCAGAGGCAAATCAATCGTTCCGCTTTCCCCACGAACTTCACCATCTAGAATGGCCTCATACTTTTTCCCGACGCGACGTTCACGGAACTCGGTAGACAAATTACGCTTAGCTTCCATTGTCAGACCAAGAATAAGGATGCCTGAGGTAGACATATCTAGACGATGCGCCTCTGGATGCTCAATACATCCCGGAAACATCTCACGCACGCGACTTACAACACAGTCTGCCTTTTCCGGCCCTTTTCCAGGAACGGAAAGTAACCCTGAAGGCTTGTAAACGACAACGCAATGATCATCTGCGTACAAAACATCCATTGTAAGATGCGATGCATCATATTTATCAAACATGTATCAATCCAAAAAAATTATGGTAATCCGCAAAGCATAAAGCCGAGAATCGGCTGGCATTTTTCTTCGCACGCCTCATAAAAATTACCGTGCTGCCTAGTTTGCGATTTGTTTTCAGTCCCATAGAAAAATTCTGCAATACCCAACGGGGTCAACTGATGTTGCTGTGCATAGTTGATGAGCTTCGGAGCACAACAATCCGCGGTACCGGTACGCATTCCATGCCTGCTATAAAAAACATCTCTAAGCGTTTTTCTTTCACCCTTAAAGTTTTCAAGAACATACAGGTCGTACAACTCATCCATTAATGAGCGCGAACAGACTTTGCGTTCCCGCTTAAGCTGTTGCAGAAGTAATGTTTCGGAAGGAGCGACGGCATTAATCCGTTCTGTGTACTCATTAACTACTTTATTTCCAACAGAGTACACTTCATTATAGCGTACCAAGTTCATTACAGGCGGCGCCCAACCTGGTATCTCATATAACCTGTCATACTGCCCTGAAAATGCCCGCACAATCCCGATGGTACCATCCTGTTTTTTGCAGACCATAACACCGAGCATCTGCCCCAATGCGATACCCCAAAGGTAGTCCATGCTATACCGTGGGTTCCCTGCAAGACCATCGAGCTGTGCCTGGATTTCCCGCTGATTTTCAACGCCATCGGGTACAGGAAGAAGCATATCACCTTTGATTTCAAGCTGCTCGCGTAGTTGACGAGCATAAAACTTAGCTGCCCCGAACGGTAACGAATGCGTTACACCGCATGTAGCACAATACCCGAACGCAGCTGCTTCTTTAGAAAATTCATCTGTACACGTATCCAAAGGGATAAACACCGGAGTCTCCTTGCTCTCAACAAAATGGCAGGATTCAACGCCCTGCACCGCAAGGGATATAAGCACTGAAAGCAAGAACAGCAAGGAAAGATAGACAGAAGGACATATGACTGGACACAGTAAAAAATATGCTGTCCCCCAAACGCAGAAAAACGAGATGATAAACATCTCGTTTTTCTGTTGCAATACTACCGGATAGAATCAGTATATCAAGAAAAGAGCCTCTGCTGGCAACAAAAGATTGCGTTGGCGCGGTGCCGTGCAGCAATGACTGTCAGCAGAGAATATCCATGTATCGAACGAATGCCCCGGTAGTTGCGCGATGTTCCCATCGCAGGTGTTGCAAATAGATCTGGAGTGAATGGAAGACATATCCGTGGGCAGGAAATGCAAACTCGGAATCCGAATTTGCAGCGCTGTTTCCCCAGCCGAGGAACACTACCGCTCCATACCTGATGCAATTTTCTTCTAGTGGTTGCCGCAACCGTGAGAGCTGCCGCCACCGCAAGTGAATTCCTGAGAGAAGCGTGGCAGGGAGCCAGCGATAAATGCGCTTACTGCATCCTGAACGCTTGCTGCACCGTTGCCGTGCAGAACGTCAATACCAACCTGACGGAAGCCCATCAGAGGGCGCATACCCATACCGCCGGAAATGATTGCCTGCACTTTGTGCTCTGCAAGATAATTTACAGGAGCCATGCAACCACCCTGCTCATGCGGGATATTAGGAATAACTTCCACATTAGCAATGTTACCGTCTTCTACGGAAACAAGAGTGTACATCTGGCAATGGCCGAAGTGTGCATCTACGCCTGCGTCTAGTCCACCTGGTGCTGCAGATGGAACTGCTACGAGAATTGAAGACATATTTTCTCCTTGTAACATGTCAAAATTTCAGTGCTGCAAGGGTTAATTACAGCTGTGAGAGTACATTGTTCCAAATACCGGCAAAATCAGCGTACATGGTTGAATCAAATTCCGTAACAGACTTACGATCCACCATTGCTGCAGTAACAGCATTGGTATGAGGGACTCTTCCGACAACCGGATATCCCTGCTGGTTACAGAATGCTTCAATTTGCGCTGTCATGTCGGTATTCAAATCATATTTATTAATGACTACACATCCCTTTACTCGGAAGTGGTCACATAATGCAGCAACACGTTCTAAATCATGCAAGCCGGAAGGGGTCGGCTCTGTTACAAATACGGCAAGGTCAGTTCCGGAAAGAGAGCTGATTACGGGGCACCCGATACCCGGTGCACCGTCTGCAAGCAAGATATCAAGATCAAGCTCTTTTGCTGTCTTACGGGCTTCATCTTTCAGCAAAGCAACCAGCCTGCCGGAGTTTTCTTCCCCTGGATACAGCTGGGCATGAACAAGATGCCCGAAGCGAGTTTTTGACCTGTACCATTCGCCGCATTTTTTAATGTTAAAATCGATAGCTTCACCCGGACACAATGTAACGCAAACTTTGCAGCCTTCGCATTTCATCGGGTCTACTGTGTACGTTCCATCTTCAAGCTTAATTGCATCAAAACGGCATCGTTCCCGACAATCACCGCAATGCATACACTCATCCTGACGGATAGATGCTTCATACCCTGACCAGAATTCATGCTCCTGATACTTATCAGGCTGACTGATAAGATGGAAATCCGGCGCATCTACATCCAGATCGCAAAGTATTGCATTATCTGAAAGGTGGGCAAACGCACCAGTAACAGTTGTTTTACCGGCTCCGCCCTTACCGCTGATTACGAGAATCTCATGCATGGACGGACTCCTGAATAGAACGGGTCAGCTCTTCGAACACAGGTTTCAAGGTCGGAACAGCTTCTGTAATAACTGCACCGGATGAATACGCCTCTGCAATACATCTTTCGAACGGAATCTCCGCCCAGATAGGAACATTATGTTCTTTGCAGAAATCGTATATCTGCCTGTCACCAACGCCGGCCTTGTTCACAACAACCCCCATCGGTTTGTTAAAGACGGCAAAGGCTTCATAAGCTATTTTAAAGTCATAAAATCCAAATGGGGTAGGCTCGGTCACCAGTACCACACAGTCTGCATCTGCAACTGCACAAACTGCTGGGCAGCTTGCACCGGGAGGAGAGTCTAGAATAACGTCACGAGATACCTCTTCATATCTAGAAAATACCTCGTTCTTAACCAACTTCATTAGTGGAGGACACATCGCCTCACCGATGCGAAGTCTACCCATATGGAACGCAATATCACCGGAAGTGCCATGGCACAGCTCGCCCAGCTCGCGAGTACTTTCTGTTAATGCGCCGGTTGGACACACAGCTATACAACCGCCACAACCATGACACATATCAGGAAAGGTAAGCAGGGTATCCCCGATTAAAGCAATCGCCTTAAACTGGCACAACTCAGCGCAGGCTCCACAAGAGGTGCACATCCCCTCGTCTGCTTGAGGAACCCCAATATATCCCTTCTCTGTTCCGGTGATCGCAGGATGTAAAAATAGATGAAGATTAGGCTCTTCAACATCCAGATCAACTGCAGCAACGGGGGACTTCCAGTTTGCTGCCAATGCAGCAGTAACTGTTGTTTTACCAGTACCGCCCTTACCGCTAGCCACTGCAATAATCACTAGAAACGACCTCCGCCTCTGCGACCGCCACCTTGGCCACCACAACGTCCGCCGCCCTGTCCACCTTGCCCACGACCGCCGCCTTGTCCGCGACCAGCACCCATTCCGGCGCTTTGAGTCTGAGTAGCATCGCCGCCCATTCCGCTTTTGCCCTGTGAGTTCGGTGAAGAAGCAATAGTGATATTGCCTTTGGTAAATTCTTCTACTGCCTGACGCACTGTCATATTTTCAACATCCTGACCAACTTGGATCTTTGCTGCTTCCAGTGCGGTAAAAGCTTTTGGACCTACATAACCGGTAAGCACAACTTTTGCGCCGCTGCCTGCAACGTTCTGTGCAGCCTGAATTCCGGCACCTTGAGCCATTGTCTGAGAGAGACCATTATCCAAGTAAGTAAATTCAAGACTCTGAGAATCAACAATCAAAAAACCTGGTGCTCGCCCGAAACGAGGATTAACGGTATCATCAAGTGTTGGGCCGTTGGTACTGATTGCTATTTTAATAGATTCCATTTGTTACTCCTTGGTGATGTCTCTGCATCAGAAAATGGTCGTTTTAAGTGTCACAGGTATGTAAACATTCACACCGGACTTACCTATCTGTTTGCTTACCACCAGAACAACAAGGCTGTCCTGCTTCGTTCTTAGCTTGTAAGTCTGCTTCAAATTTATAGTCTCCACCTTCAACTCGAATTGCGCATCCTTTTGAAAGTGCAGTTGCTACTGTTTTTCGTGCCCCTGCTAAAATGCGCCCAAGTGTAGGACGGGAAACGCCCATTTGTGCAGCAGCCTCTTCCTGTGAATAACCCTCAGCATCAATCAACTGCAGCGCTTCAAATTCGTCCACAGATAACTCTACTGTTTTTAAATCCATCATCGGAATACCCTGCGGCTTATAAAACACCACATGGGGCATCCTTCTGACAACGCGGGTTATTTTTCGTCTGCCCACAAATTCTCCTGTTCGGTTAGTAAGTGTTTACACTTTATGTATCCGTTCTTCAAAGTCAACGGAAAAAATGAACATACGTTCAAAACAACCCAGCAAGATATTGTTTTACTTAACATATCTACTTGAAAATTTTTTTCATTTAGCCATTCAGACCGATATGAGAAATACCTATTATAATCGTATTGCATCTTTTTAAAGACGTAATCACTGTGCTCCCCCATTTTCAGAACATGTCGCCTCTCTTTTTTTACCCAGCCCATTTCTTTCAATATTTCAACACCTCTTTCCCTGAATTTCTGGTGACTTAATGTACTAAAAATAGTATTTCCGCCCGCAGTTACATTATTCACGGTACACGATACCAAATAAACTCTGTTGCGAGACGCAAATGCATTCTGAATATATCAAAGGCCTGCTCCTGACAGCAGTAGGCGTGCTTGTACTGAGCTTTGACTCCCTCATGATCAGACTCATTGGAGCCCAAACGTTTGACCTGCTTTTCTGGCGAGGCCTACTGCTCAGTCTAATGGTGTTACTCTGGTGCCGGTTCAGTATCCCTAACCAGCCTATTTTATCTTTTGACCGCGCCTTAATCAGATCTGCCCTGTTATTTACCGCCAGCACTATCACTTTTGTTTCAGCCATTTCGATGACCTCTGTAACAAATGTGTTGGTTATGATCAGCACCCAGCCACTGTTTGCTGCAATACTGGCGCGTTTTTTCCTCAAAGAAAGCTCTTCTCCCATCACATGGGCAGCCATCGTAATCTCGATGATAGGTATCCTGTGGGTACTTTCTGATTCATGGCACAGTCCAAACCTTACAGGTGATTTGATTGGACTCGTGTGCAGCATTGCTCTAGCAGGAAAATTTGTAAATGACCGCGCCTCCGGCTCCAGAAACATGACTCCGGCTCTTATTCTTTCGGGAGCACTTACTGCCAGTATCAGCGCAGTAGCAGGGCACCCGATAGAAATCATTCATAATGGATGGGGATGGATGCTCCTGCACTGCGCCATCATCATTCCTATCTCTTTCATACTCATAACCTTAGGCCCTCGACGCATCCCTGCGGCAGAAGTTGGTATGCTCATGCTTTTAGAAACAGCAATAGGCCCTTTATGGATCTGGATCTGGCTTAACGAAATCCCAAGCCTAAGAGCTGTTGAGGGTGGAACTCTGGTTGTAGGAACACTCCTGCTTCATGGCCTTATCAAATGGCGATCCGGTCAAACACAAACTGCGACACACCATTAAGAACACCCAAAAGCCTTCATGCGATGCACGAAGGCTTTTTCATATCTATCAATCAAAATTATACTTTTTTCTGAAAGCAAAAAACAGACGTTCACCAGCTACCGTCAAACTAATCTAGAATAACTTTCAACAAATAAAATTTTACCATACCATCACGAGTTGGCTATAGCGAAACAACCGATTATAGATATTCACAAAAAAGCCCTAGTATTACTACTAGGGCTTCCTTACTTGGTAGAACCTTCGAAATTATGCTCGATGACTCTAGCTCCACAGGGGCTTGTTTTTTGTGAACACGCCGCCTGCTTAATTAAGCGTCTCTAAGACTAAGCTTTCTTAACTACGGATGTTTTCAGCAGCATTGAGCCAAAGCCTGGAATTTTACAAGAAATGTCATGAACGCCATCTTCAGGCTCAATCAACTTAATGTTCTTAACCTTTGTGCCCTTCTTAATCGGGCCGGATGCGCCTTTAACCTTCAAGTCCTGAATAACAACAACGGTGTCTCCATCATTCAAAACATTGCCGTTTGCATCCTTGTAGACTCTCTCTGCCACGTCTTCAGGTTGAAACTCGAAGCCACATTCAGGACAAACGAGCATACTGCCATCATGATACACGTACTCAGAATTACACTGCGGACAATTTGGTAAATTTTCCATAACTTCCCAACTGCTTATTCTTTATTCCCCACTTTCATAAAATAGGGAGTTTATTAAAAAATCAAACTCATCAAATCACCCAACGGGCGAATAATCCGCAACTTATCAGAATGCTGAAAAAGGAAAAGGACATTGTTTGCTAGATCTCCAGCAAGGGGCGGAAGCAAATATATTGAGAGTCCGGCAACTGCTAAAAAGATTAATCTGCTAGCACCACCATTCGATCTGTGCGGAAAGTTAAAACAAAAATATGGACTTCATGCCTCAACAAGGGACTGACATCCTTTTATTGAACAATAATCAAATTGAACTGAAACGATGGGGCCTGCACAGAAAGCGGGATAATACGATAAAGAAAGTAACCTACAGGGACTTCACATCGATCCACAAATAGCCCAGAAACGAAAAAAGCACTTACGCTTTCGCGTAAGTGCTTAATCTTCAGTGGCGGAGCCGACGAGACTCGAACTCGCGGCCTCCGGCGTGACAGGCCGGCGTTATAACCGACTTAACTACGGCTCCGCATTATGGTGGGCGGTACAAGGCTCGAACTTGTGACCCTCGGCTTGTAAGGCCGATGCTCTCCCAACTGAGCTAACCGCCCGATGGAATGTTTTCTATATGCACGGTCTTTCGAAGTCAACAGAAAATCGAACTTCTATGCATTTTTTCTCAGAAATTCAGTAGATACTAAAATCGATCGAGGATGGACATTATAAAAAGATGGCAACGACACACTGAACACCCGCAGCACTCTCAGCAATAGACCATAAAAAGCGGCAACAACCAAGGGTCACTGCCGCATATATTAATCTCATCAGTTATCGTGCGGTCTAAAAAAAGACCTACTGCAACCGCTTATTTTTCAGCAACTACTTCAATCTCAAACATGGAATCCATTGGAAGTTTAGAAACCTCCATTCCGCTACGTGCAGGAAACGGCTCATTAAAGAAGTCGGTATAAACTTTTGCAAGATCAGCAAAATATTCAAGCTTAGTTGCAAACACAGTCACCTTAATAACTTTATCCATTGAGGAGCCTGCAGATTCCAGTACATGCTTAATATTTGTCAAAGCCTGACGAGCCTGAGCTTCCGCACCACCTTCAACCATTTTTCCAGTTTCAGGATCAAGTGCGAGCTGGCCAGCTGTAAAGATAAGACCAGCAGATTCAATTGCGTGAGAATAAGGGCCAGCTGCTGCCGGTGCTTTGTCACTCTTAATTACGGTTGCCATTATGTTTTCTCCAACAATTCAAAATATGAATAAAAAACACAGCAGGCAGCAAGTTCATGCTATGAACATTTTCTCTCAAATTGCCTGTCTGTATTCCTAAGACAAGAATTCAGCATAACCTTACACTACTACTTAATATGGAAGGTGTATTACTTCAATGCAATTTTCGCAAACAATCACAAGCAGTCCGCTATCTATCAGCATTTGAGAGGACGAGCAGGCAAGTAACACACTTACCTACATCATTTTTTTACACATTGGAAAAAGCACAAAAAAAAAAGGACTGGAAAAAATCCAGTCCTTAAAAATGGTGGGCGGTACAAGGCTCGAACTTGTGACCCTCGGCTTGTAAGGCCGATGCTCTCCCAACTGAGCTAACCGCCCAAAATTTTACTTGCAAAGCAAGACTAATGTCCGCTTTACTAAAAAAAGTGGCGGAGCCGACGAGACTCGAACTCGCGGCCTCCGGCGTGACAGGCCGGCGTTATAACCGACTTAACTACGGCTCCGCATTATGGTGGGCGGTACAAGGCTCGAACTTGTGACCCTCGGCTTGTAAGGCCGATGCTCTCCCAACTGAGCTAACCGCCCGATGGAATGTTTTCTATATGCACGGTCTTTCGAAGTCAACAGAAAATCGAACTTCTATGCATTTTTTCTCAGAAATTCAGTAGATACTAAAATCGATCGAGGATGGACATTATAAAAAGATGGCAACGACACACTGAACACCCGCAGCACTCTCAGCAATAGACCATAAAAAGCGGCAACAACCAAGGGTCACTGCCGCATATATTAATCTCATCAGTTATCGTGCGGTCTAAAAAAAGACCTACTGCAACCGCTTATTTTTCAGCAACTACTTCAATCTCAAACATGGAATCCATTGGAAGTTTAGAAACCTCCATTCCGCTACGTGCAGGAAACGGCTCATTAAAGAAGTCGGTATAAACTTTTGCAAGATCAGCAAAATATTCAAGCTTAGTTGCAAACACAGTCACCTTAATAACTTTATCCATTGAGGAGCCTGCAGATTCCAGTACATGCTTAATATTTGTCAAAGCCTGACGAGCCTGAGCTTCCGCACCACCTTCAACCATTTTTCCAGTTTCAGGATCAAGTGCGAGCTGGCCAGCTGTAAAGATAAGACCAGCAGATTCAATTGCGTGAGAATAAGGGCCAGCTGCTGCCGGTGCTTTGTCACTCTTAATTACGGTTGCCATTATGTTTTCTCCAACAATTCAAAATATGAATAAAAAACACAGCAGGCAGCAAGTTCATGCTATGAACATTTTCTCTCAAATTGCCTGTCTGTATTCCTAAGACAAGAATTCAGCATAACCTTACACTACTACTTAATATGGAAGGTGTATTACTTCAATGCAATTTTCGCAAACAATCACAAGCAGTCCGCTATCTATCAGCATTTGAGAGGACGAGCAGGCAAGTAACACACTTACCTACATCATTTTTTTACACATTGGAAAAAGCACAAAAAAAAAAGGACTGGAAAAAATCCAGTCCTTAAAAATGGTGGGCGGTACAAGGCTCGAACTTGTGACCCTCGGCTTGTAAGGCCGATGCTCTCCCAACTGAGCTAACCGCCCAAAATTTTACTTGCAAAGCAAGACTAATGTCCGCTTTACTAAAAAAAGTGGCGGAGCCGACGAGACTCGAACTCGCGGCCTCCGGCGTGACAGGCCGGCGTTATAACCGACTTAACTACGGCTCCGCATTCTCTTACGAGAAAAATATATATTCAATTGTATGAAGCTTTCGCCTCTTGATTTCAAGTGGCGGAGCCGACGAGACTCGAACTCGCGGCCTCCGGCGTGACAGGCCGGCGTTATAACCGACTTAACTACGGCTCCGCATTGGCATTGAATGGTGGGCGGTACAAGGCTCGAACTTGTGACCCTCGGCTTGTAAGGCCGATGCTCTCCCAACTGAGCTAACCGCCCGTTCAACGAGGACACGTTTTAGGGAAAACGCGCTCAGGTGTCAACAAGAAAGATACAAAAAAATTATTTTTTTATAGCATTCTTTTCAACACATCTAATTTTTCAAATGTCACAGCACACATCAAAGCCCGTGAAGCCTTGCTACAAGCCGACTCTAAGTATCAAAGCACCAGCTACTCAGACAAGTAAAGCCAACCACTAAAAATCCGGCTCGGAATGAAATTCCATCATTTCTTTTGTCTTAGGATGCATAAATCGCAAATATGCAGCATGCAGTTTCATCTGCCCAGCCTGCGTACCGTTACCATACAGCCTATCTCCGACAATAGGAAATCCCAGTCCATGAAGAGCATGGAGCCTCAGCTGATGAGTTCTGCCGGTATGAAGAACAAACTCTACGCGAGTGTTACTCCCTTCCACACCGAGATTACGCCACTCCGTCAACGCAGGCCTGCCGTTATCATGGTCAACAATACTATACGGACGATTATCTAAATCCATACGCAACGGCAGGGAAATAGTGCCCCCCTCCTCGGATATCAGTCCTTCAATGAGCGCAACGTATCGCTTACTTACCTCTCTCTGCTGAAACTGATCGGAGAGCTCACGCTTTGCCCGTTTGGTCAAAGCAAAAACAAGCAAGCCGGAAGTGTCCATATCAAGCCTGTGCACAGTGGGAATCTTAGTACAAGCAGGAAAGCGTTCTCGAATCCGTGTTTCCACAGAGTCCTGATTCTCCTCACCCTTCCCCGGAACAGAAAGCAGCCCACTGGGCTTATTCACCACAACAAGCTTGGTATCTTCATAAACAAAGGAAAGAGAATTCATGGACGCTCCAATAAATAAATCATGGGTCATCTGTAATAGGGAAGGCAATGGGTGGCAAGCAGCCAATTGAGAACGCCAGCATTAGATAGAAAACAACGTACACTGTCATACAGATACAGAACAGAGTAATTCGAGAAGTGACTAGCTGCTGAAATTTGGACAAAAAAAAGCGCTTAAGCTTTCGCTTAAGCGCTTGACTCCAAATGGCGGAGCCGACGAGACTCGAACTCGCGGCCTCCGGCGTGACAGGCCGGCGTTATAACCGACTTAACTACGGCTCCGCATATGGTGGGCGGTACAAGGCTCGAACTTGTGACCCTCGGCTTGTAAGGCCGATGCTCTCCCAACTGAGCTAACCGCCCACATGAGGAAACACCTTCTAGTGAATCCAACCTAAAGAGTCAACATCTTTTTTTGAAACACTTTTGCATTTGCTAAAAGACGTTGCCTTCAAGAGAAAGAGCTTCTACGTAATTTCATGATTACCTGCAAGCACTTTTTTTAAACTCTTCTTTTCTTTTAAGGCATTTTTCAAAATATTATTTTATTTCAGACAATTGAATTCGAAAAACATTGATCCGTCACACACGCACGCGAAAGCAAAAAAGTATTCCTGTCAAATTTTTTTTACCCTTAGAAACCACCGTAGGATCAGGCTTAAGACATTAGACAGGCATTATAATTACTTAAAATAACGAGAAAAAACTTGTGCGTATCACTTTTTTTACGCTACAACATCTTCAGACCTGCGTTGGGATTATTGACCACAATCTCAAAAGATTACTGACCACAATCTTTTAGCAGTTTTAAAGAAAGAAGGATTTTTTACATGAAACGCATTATTATCCTGATGCTTGCTTGTACTATGGTATTTGGTGCCGTAGTTTCAAGTTCAGCTACCGAATTTAAGGCTTCCGGCACATTGGACATGGCATTCGAATTCCTCGACAACCCTGATCCAACAAGCCCAGACAATAGCGACTACTTCACAGCTATCCAGCGTCTGCGTACCAAAATTGACATCATTGCCAATGAATCCCTTAAAGGTGTTTACTACCTTGAAGTTGGTACAATCCGTTGGGGGAACCCAAGCACTGTGGGTCGCGGAAGCGGCGGTGCAGTCGGCACAGATGGCGTAAACGTTGAGACTAAACGTCTTTACCTTGACTACCAGCTGCCTCACACCGAGCTCCAGCTGCGCATGGGCCTCCAGGGCCTCGCACTTCCTTCCCTTGCTAACAACAACCCTGTTCTTGATGACGACGTAGCAGCTGTTGTTGCTAACTATGCTTTCACAGATCAGTTTAACATGGTTGCCGCTTGGGCCCGCGCTGCTGACGTCGCTAACTACGACCCTCGCTTATCTCCAACCAGCAACAACAAATACGACGTTTTCGCCTTAATCCTTGGTCTTAACTTTGAACCAGTTACCATCGTTCCTTACGGTGCATATGCTGCTATCGGCCGTAACGCTGACATCCACTCAACATGGGACGATGATAATAACCCACTTACTGCAGAGGTAAACTCCGCAACCGAAGATCGTGACGTATGGTGGGCTGGCCTTTCCGCTAAGTCTAACTGCTGGGAAAACCTCAATCTTGCAATGGACTTTGTTTGGGGTCAGTCTGATGGATCTAAAATGTCTGCAGGTGCTGATAATCCCAACAGCCGTGACCAGAGTGGCTTCTACGTACTTCTCCACGGTGATTACAAAATGGAATACTTCACTCCTACTCTCGACCTCTGGTACTCCTCCGGTGATGACGACAGCCTTACCGGCGACGGCAACTTAATGCCTACAATCTCCGCTGGCGGGCTCGGCCTTACCAACCTTGGTACAGACGGTGGCTTCTTTGACACCACAGACAACGCCTTTACAACTTCCGGCGTAGGCACCATGGGTGTTTTAATTGGTATCACCGAATTCTCCTTTATCGAAAATGTAACCCATGACTTTAAATTTGCTTGGATGCAGGGCACCTCTGACTACAACAGTAATAGAGTTGTTAACACATTCCCAACTGACGAAGACCGTGCTTGGGAATTCAACTTCGATACCAACTGGCAGATGTACGAAAACCTCGCAGCTATCCTCGAAATCGGCTACCTGAACCCAGACTACAAGTCTGTTTCCGGTGAAGAAGCAGTTTGGAAAGCAGCTCTCGGTTTCCAGTACTCTTACTAGTTAGCCCTATTGTGGTCAGCGCATAGCCAAGCGCAAACAACGTAGTTCCAGCCGGAGGATTTTAATCCTCCGGCTTTTTTCATACAAAAACCCCGCTCATCATATTGATGGACGGGGTATCACTATAAATCTAACTCATCAGCAACGGGTGTCATCTAATGCTATCAAACGAATAACGGCAGTCTGACTCTATACAAATCAATCCATCTGAAAAATTGGCAGATTCCAGCTTACGACCGTACTTGGTGACAGCCCTCGTTCACCCCAGAACTTCTTATAAGCTCCTTTGTAGCCCCACAACTCTCCTTGGTATCGTCGAGGCAACAACAACCGTGAAAACGGCCTACTTAGCGTTTCCATCTTCTCAACCAAAAAACAACGGAGCGCTTCACTTCGAACCATATTCCCGATAGCAGGATGAAAAGGCCCAGCCACCAAACTATCTGTCAGCCCATCTTCCTGAGCAACACCAATACGTATGACTCGAATGCCATCTTGCCACAGCATAAGGAGCCCACTTCCAAGAGCTTCAACGGTGTCATTCAATTCCCATGGTGCAAATTCTCCACGAGTATACCAGCTTGCAAGAATTGTATTTTTAAAGACAAGACACGGATAAAGGCGAACTACTGCTGGAGATAATGCACAAGTCTTTTTAACATCATCCAAAAATATTTTTTTATCCATACCAGGAAGTCCGGGAAGTAGCTGAATTCCGAGCTCCAGAGAGTTTTTTCTCACAGCATTGCAAGCACTTACTATTGATTCCTGAGTATAGTCACGCTTGCTAATGGATAAAACTTTGTTATTATAACTTTGTACGCCCAATTCGACGGTCTTTAAACCTAGTTCTTTTAATTCACGCAACTGCTCTGAATTAACAGCATCAGGACGTGTAGAGCACCGTACTCCTATGACTTTTCCAGATAACGCAAATTCACTTGCCAGGGCTACAAACCGTTTTTGCCATTCAAAAGGAATGGCTGTGAAGGTGCCGCCATAGAATGCAACCTCATACCCTGCGTTATCTTCTGCATCTTCAAGAGCTTGTTGCAAAAAAATGTAAATATTTTTCAATTGCGACTCTGCTGTCCCTGTCTGAACTGTTTGAGAACAGTACACACAGCGAGATTTACAGCCCGCAAACGGCATAAAGACGGGAAGAATTCTAAGCTTGCGACTAGGCGGCTCTGGATGGGAAAAAATCATTCCTGACGTAACTACCTTTATGTATTAATCTTTTCTCTTGTTTCTTAAAAAAGAAAGTTATACAGCAACTAAAAAGAGGTAAACTATTATCCGTTTCAAGCGCATTTCTCTGCAAAACATGCGTACTTCAGCGGATCAACAGTGTAAACATATAAAATTACGTAAAAAAACTTGATTGCTTGTAGACATTGAGTATATACACAGCGCGGCACAGGACTGGAAAAGATAAAATCATCCAGCCTATTACCAGAACAATGTAACAAAAAATCATTACTGCACTATGAGTACTCAAGATTGTATTTTTTGCAAGATCATCAAAGGCGAGATTCCCTGCGCGGAAATTTACTCAGACGACAACGTACTGGCTTTTCTAGACATTGGTCCGGTAAACAAAGGTCACACGCTTATTATTCCTAAGCAGCATTATGCGAATGTCTTTGATATTCCAGCTGAACTTGCCCCTGCCATCATCAACGCACAACAGGTTGTAGGCAAAGCTATACTTGCCAGTACAGGAGCAACAGGGTTGAATATATTCATGAACAACCATTCAGATGCCGGTCAGCTTGTTTTTCATGCTCATTGGCACCTGATACCCCGCTTCGGTAATGATGGACTGAAGCATTGGCCACAGGCAGCATACGACTCTATTGAAGAGGCACAGCATTTAGCCACCAGCATTCGGCAGCACATATAAGAGCCGTTTCCCCACGAAAATGGGAGGATAACATGGAAGGGAAAACCCTTACAAAAGCTGATATTGTAGATTCCATCTACGAAAAAACTGACAGGAACCGTGCAGAAGTTAAAAACCTCGTCGAATCTCTGTTAGATATTATGAAGACCGCAATCAAAAAAGATCATGCGCTCCTCATCAGCGGATTCGGAAAACTTGAAGCTTACGACAAAAAAGCTCGTAAAGGCCGTAACCCGCAGACCGACGAAACTATCACTCTGCCTCCACGCAAGGTTGTAGTATTCCGTCTGTCCCGCAAATTCCGTGCTGAACTTAACAACTAGGTCTCAGCATGGCTTTGTCAGACACACCCTGCAATTGCAACGTGTGTCTTACATCTTACAAAAAAACCCGCATCATGCGGGTTTTTTTGTGCCTATTTCCCTGCAAAAATAAAGGCACCAGAAAATTTATTTGCGAGTGCTCTTTTTGCACGTTCAGCAGCCGTATAGGTAAGATATGGCCCTACATGCACTTTCCAGATACTGGAACTCACATCTTGATACAATCGACATGATCGACCTTCACGTACAATTTTCTGCTTAAGCGTCTGGGCATTAAATTTGTCCCCAAAGGAACCAATTTGAACATAGTACGTACCGCTTTTACTTTTTTTAGAAGAAGCAACAGTACTATGGCTAGGACCACCAACAGCTTCAAGCTTAACCGGAACAACGCCAGGTCCAAGCATTCCCAGCTTCTGTGCAGCCGTGTGAGTCAGATCAACAATACGCCCTTCAACAAAAGGCCCCCTGTCGTTAACACGGACAATTACAGATCGCTTGTTCTGCATATTCGTTACACGCAAAATGGTTCCAAACGGCAAATTCTTATGCGCAGCAGTCATACCATACATATCGTACCGCTCACCATTTGCAGTTTTTCTACCATGAAATTTTTTACCGTACCATGAAGCCTTGCCATACTGCACAAAATCTTCAGATGAAGCCAACGTCTTGTAGTTCTTTCCCCATACTGTATAGGTACTGGAAGTCCGCGGCTTGGCTTTAGTGCGTGCCGGATACCCTTGGGGGGAAGCAATATGTTTCTTTCCACACCCAACAAGAGGAATGAGGCATGCAATACAAAGCGAAAAGATAAGAACTCGCAATGAATACTCCTAGAATATAAGACATCACAGATAGAATATTCATTGGCTATAATATTAAAAGAGCGCATGCTGCAAGAGTCAACATGCGCTCCTTTACATTAGTTACATCATCTAACAAAGAGCTCCGGGCTTTCTTTCTTCATCAAGTTCGCATTCACGCTGCAAAAGCTGCTCGAGCATAATGTCAGCACCAATTACACCGGTAATATTGTCATCATCGTCAGTTACAGGGGCAGATACTGTTAAAATAAGCTGCCCCGTAAAGTGCGATGTGTACAAGTTGGTAATATGCAATTTACCAGTCTGTACCGGTTGCTTAAACCATTCACGGGAAGAGAAGTCATAACCGATTTCAAGCACTTCGTATTTTTCTTTAAACCGCTCATCTGTAATTTCTGACGCAATGAGGCCACCCTCACTGTCTGTCAAATAGAGATACTGAATGAATGGATAGTTCTGAACAAAATCTGTCAGACATCCATAGTTTTCCTTCGCAAGAATGACATTACAGTCCACTGACAGCTTGGAAATCAGATGTGCAGCAAGGATATGTGCAACCTCTTTGAGGTTGTCAAAGTCAGTGCGGAACATTTCCGGCATGTAGCGACGAACAAGACGTTCCATTTCCTTGTTGGAAACAGAGGTGGAACGACCATTTTCGTACGCCTCCATAATCCTTTTGTAGATCTTACCTACGGCAGGATGACGTTTTGAAACCTCACTGTCACCAGTAAGTTTCAATGTCTGGTTAATCCAGTATGCCACACCTGCTCTGCCGGACTTATCTGTAATAATAATCGGCACAGGACGATTCAGCAGACGGCTTGTATCGAATACGTTGTAAATCTCTTCATTCTTAGCAAGCCCATCTACGTGAATACCAGCGCTTGTAGCGTTAAAGTCACGACCAACAAACGGATAGTTGTCCGCAACCTTATATTCAAGCTCACGTTCAAAGTATTCACTGATTTCACTGATTACTCGAGTATCGGCAGCTTCATCATGTGCAGTAAGAGAGATATATTCAATAATCAACGCCTCAATAGGCGAGTTACCGGTACGTTCACCAAAACCAAGCAGCGTTCCGTTAGCACCGCCACAACCATGCATCCATGCTGTAACTGCGTTAACAAGTGTCTTATGGAAGTCGTTATGGCCGTGCCATTCCAACCATTCGCTCGGCACGCCGACTTCATCCGTAAATGCACGTACAAGACGTGGAACCGAACGCGGTAGCGTGGCTCCCGGATACGGCACACCATACCCCATTGTGTCGCACATACGAATTTTTACAGGCAGTCCGCTCTGACGGGAAAGCTCCATCAGTTTATCTGCAAACGGCAAACAGAATCCATAAATATCTGCACGGGTAATGTCCTCAAAATGACAACGCGGAGAAATTCCCCAGGCAAGAGCCTGTTCAACCACCTCAAGGTAGTTACGCATTGCCTGCTCGCGATCAAGTCCCAGCTTTAGGTAAATATGGTAGTCAGAAACCGAAGTAAGCATACCTACTTCTCTAAACTCCATACTCTTAGCTATCTTCAAGTCATTCTTATGGGCACGAATCCATCCGGTAATCTCCGGATATTTGTAGCCCCTTGACCGGCAGGCATCAATGGCGCGCTTGTCTTTGTCAGAGTACATGAAGAACTCAGAGGCACGGATCAAACCGCTTCTGCCGCCAAGTCTGTGCAACATGTCAAAAATAGTTTCAATCTGCTTTACAGTATACGGAGGTCTTGCCTGCTGACCATCCCGAAATGTCGTATCGGTGATGAACATTGGCTCCGCAGGACGCGGTGCCACCATAACATCATCAAACGCGATACGGCTGATCTGCTTGTAAGGAAACAGATCGCGGAAGTACTCACCTTGTTCAAGGTTCTCAAGTTTATGCTTCGCTGTCGCGCGATTCAGATGAAACAAGGTCACAGTTCTTTACCCTCCTTGGAGACGAATCCTTTAACAATTCTTCAATATTTTGGCGCACTGTAGCAGCTCTGGTACACGCAGGATTTATCTGCTCTGCTTCTGTAGCTGCCTCTAACGCCTCGTCCAGGCGTCCTCCTTCCAAAAGCCCTTCTGCTGCCAGAATATACATTTCTTCTGGCACCGTTCCATAAATAGATGAGATCAGTGTGTCGTAATCCCTACCAAAAACCTTTTTGACCAGCTCATTACGTGAAAATAGCAGCCGGGCAAGCAAGCGGTTCTGCTTGTTGTAAGCACAGTAGATGCAAAAGAGAGTTTTACAACGCGTAAGCAAGAAAGAAATTCGAGCAACCTCGCGGGACATACTCTCGCGGGTTTCCCCGAGAAGCTGTGAAAAAGGCTCCACAACGTCCTTAATGCCACTTTCAACGGCAGGTTGTTCCAATGCCCTGAACATAGGGGCATAATGCTGTTGTTGATACGCATCCTCTTTCAACTTAATGCATTCGTGGAACACATAGCTGATAGCCCAGTCCAGAGCCTTTGCGACCACAGGCGCCTGTGCGTCTGTTCTGAGCAAGTGATGAGCGGTGTCCTTTAATCGCCAGAGCAACCCTTTATTCATGGTACTCCCCAGCAGATCGCGTACTTGAGTAAACGAAACAGCTCCGGAGTCTGCAAAACGTTCAAACTGCTCTTCAAGAATGCTTGATACCATGCAGAAATCACGCATGATATCACGGGCAAACTCTTCTCTATTGGCTTCAATCCATCGGCGGGACATGGTCACCTCATCTCTTGTTGCATCGGTCACAATACACAATTTCACAAAAAAGGCAAAATCATGCACCAAACAAAGTCCCCATTGCATAGCCGCAAAGAGGACGACAGAGCCAACTCTCAGAACTCGTTGAGTATTCAACTGATCTGAATTCTACGCAACATGTTTTTACTGCCTGCGCAATCTGCACTATTCAGTATATCTTATAGAAACACCATACGAATAACATCGTAACATTATATACCACTCATTATGCTGCCGACTTCAAGACAAAAAAATAACGGCAGCTCCTGAACATTCAGAACTGCCGTTAATTGTACAAAAAATACAACACCTTTTGCACATCCAATAAAGGATTTTAATTTTCGTTAAGCAAAACCTTTGCAACAGAGATGTCATAAAAAAGCATAGGGTCAGCATCGCGTCCCATTTCTTTGTACATTTCTGCCGCCTGCTTAATGGCTTCGTATGGTACCCAGCCGTGTTGATCCCATACCTGTTCGTTATCTAACCGCCAAAGACGAAATTCAATATCGTCTCCGCTACGACGCACGTATACACGGGTTTTCTTATCATTCGGCGCTGGGTGGTAATAATGTCCAAGCTGATCTTTCATTACAAACCTCACTTAGTTCTTGTGTGGCTTTGACCTCATTTATGCATCAAGGTCAAGCCTGCAAACCGCCGTTTTTTGCAAGTTAGCGTACAGCTTTTTTTTAGAAGACTGATTTTTACATTTTATTACACTTTGTTCTTTTTACCTTTTTTGTACAAAGCGCAACTTGTGAAAAAAAGAACGTAGGCAAATATGCACTTTCTTTTTATGAAAGTTCGTTATGTTATCAGTTCATTGCAAACTGAAATTGTCAGCATATAGCGAGGGGTTTGTGTTGTTTTTCTGCAACTTACAAATAGAAGATACTATACATAAACTCTTCAAATCCACTTGACAAACTGAGGCGTTCTTTCTAGCAAGAGATAACTTTGTCCAAAAAATCACGCCCTTTTTCAGGAACAAAATCTTAGACCAGATTTGCTCCTCATAAGGTGCGTCCATCTTGACCGCTCCTCAGATCGCCTGCGGTAAGGTGGAATGTGTCTGGTGTAAAAACACATACCAACTTTTTGTGGAGGTAAGGTAATGGCGAAACACGCAACTCCTATGTTGGATCAGCTCGAAAGCGGCCCATGGCCAAGCTTCGTATCCGACATTAAGCAGGAAGCAGCAATGCGTGCTGCTAACCCTAAAGGACTTGATTACCAGATCCCTGTAGATTGTCCTGACGATCTTCTCGGTGTTCTGGAACTTTCTTACAACGACGGTGAAACTCACTGGAAACACGGCGGCATCGTTGGCGTATTCGGTTACGGCGGCGGCGTTATCGGTCGTTACTGTGACCAGCCAGAACAGTTCCCTGGCGTTGCACATTTCCACACCGTACGTTTGAACCAGCCTGCTGGTAAATACTACACCACCGATTTCCTCCGTCAGCTCTGTGACATCTGGGATCTCCGTGGCTCTGGTCTTACCAACATGCACGGTGCAACCGGTGACATCGTACTTCTCGGTACTACCACCCCTCAGCTTGAAGAGATTTTCTGGGAAGCTACCCACAATCTCAACAACGACCTCGGTGGTTCCGGTTCTAACCTCCGTACCCCTGCAGCATGTCTCGGTGAGTCCCGCTGTGAGTACGCATGTTACGACACTCAGGCTTGTTCTTACAACCTGACCATGGAATACCAGGACGAACTTCACCGTCCAGCATTCCCATACAAGTTTAAATTCAAGTTCGACGGCTGTCCTAACGGTTGTGTAGCTGCTATGGCTCGCTCCGACTTCTCAGTTGTTGGTACTTGGAAAGATAGCATCAAAATCGATCAGGAAGCTGTAGCTGCTTACGTTGCTGGCGAATTCAAGCCAAACGCAGGCGCACACTCCGGTAAAGATTGGGGTGCATTCGACATCGAAGCTGAAGTTATCAACCGTTGTCCTTCCGCTGCTATGAAGTGGGAAGGTGGCAAACTCGCTATCGATCGTTCCGAATGTGTTCGTTGTATGCACTGCATCAACACCATGCCTCGTGCTCTCCGTATCGGTGACGAGCGTGGCGCATCCATCCTTTGTGGCGCGAAAGCTCCAATTCTCGATGGTGCACAGATGTCTTCCCTCGTAGTTCCTTTTGTTGAAGCTAAAGACGACTTTGATGAAATCAAAGAAGTTGTAGAAAACATTTGGGACTGGTGGATGGAAGAAGGTAAGAACCGCGAGCGTCTCGGTGAGACCATGCGTCGTCTTTCCCTCCAGAAGCTCCTCGAAGTTGTTGGTCAGGAACCTTCTGCTCACAACGTTCAGGAACCTCGTCACAACCCATACATCTTCTTCAAAGAAGAAGAAGTACCTGGTGGTTGGGACCGTGACATCACCGAATACCGTAAGCGTCACCAGCGCTAAGAAGAGGAGTACAATAACATGGCATTTATCTCTTCCGGTTACAATCCAGAAAAGCCAATGGAAGGCCGTATCACTGATATCGGTCCTCGCGAATTCACCGAATTCCTTCCTCCAGTAATCAAAGCTAACAAAGGTAAGTGGGCATACCACGAAATCCTCGAGCCAGGCGTACTGGTTCACGTTGGTGAGTCTGGAGATAAAGTATACACTGTACGTGTAGGTGCTGCACGTCTCATGTCTGTTACTCACATTCGCGAAATCTGCGAAATTGCTGACAAACATTGTGACGGCTACCTCCGCTTTACTACCCGTAACAACGTTGAATTTATGACTGACAGCGAAGACAAACTCGCTGCTCTCAAAGAAGATCTTGCTTCTCGTAAATTCGACGGTGGTTCTAACAAGTTCCCTGTAGGTGGTACTGGTGCTGGTATTTCCAACATCGTTCACACCCAGGGTTGGATCCACTGCCACACCCCTGCAACTGACGCTTCTGGTCCTGTTAAAGCTGTTATGGATACAGTTTTTGACGACTTCCAGAACCACCGTCTGCCTGCACCAGTTCGTATCGCTCTCGCATGTTGTCTCAACATGTGTGGTGCTGTACACTGCTCCGACATCGGCATCGTAGGTATTCACCGTAAACCACCTATGATCGACCACGAGTGGACTGACCAGCTTTGTGAGATCCCTCTCGCAGTTGCTTCTTGTCCTACCGCTGCTGTTCGTCCTACCAAGGTTGAACTCGAAGGTAAGAAAGTTAACACCATCGCTATTAAGAACGAGCGTTGCATGTACTGTGGTAACTGCTACACCATGTGTCCAGCTCTTCCTATCTCCGATGGCGAAGGCGACGGCGTTGTAATCATGGTTGGTGGTAAGGTTTCTAACCGTATCTCCCAGCCTAAGTTCTCCAAAGTAGTAGTAGCTTACATTCCTAACGAAACTCCTCGTTGGCCTACTCTTACTGAGAAAATCAAGAAGATCGTTGATCTCTACGCTGACAACGCAATGAAATACGAGCGTATCGGCGACTGGATTGAGCGTATCGGTTGGGAAAAATTCTTCGAGCTTACCGGCTTCGAATTCTCCCACCACCTCATCGACGACTTCCGCGACCACGCTTACTACACCTGGCGTCAGACTACCCAGTTCAAGTTCTAAGCACGGTTTAGATTGTATTAATGCCGGGTGGGGGAATCCCTCACCCGGTTTAACGCTTTAACCAACCATCAGGGGTATTCCCATGGAAGAAGCAAAAAAAATTATTGTAGACTTTATCGAGTCTAAATCTAAGTCTAAATCTAAATTCTACTTCAACGATTTCCTCCCTCTCTTCCCTGAGATGAAGCCACGTGAAGTGAAAAAGATTCTGTCTGCTCTCGTTAAAGAAGAAGTAATGGAATACTGGTCTTCCGGTTCCACTACCATGTACGGTCTTAAAGGCGCTGGCAAACAGGCTGCTGCTGAACACGAAGGTTAATTTTTTCGTTGTTAAGAGCGTAAGGCGTATGGGCTTCTGTCCATACGCTCTTTCTATTTTATAGACCTACTCCCCCCTAACAACCATGTGTAGCAAGGCAAAGTATGACCCTTCCACGAATCATTATTGCCGGCCTTAGCGGCGGCACAGGAAAGACCATTACCAGTCTTGGCACCACCAGAGCGTGGAGCCGTAAAGGCAGATGTATCAAACCCTTCAAAAAAGGACCTGATTACATTGATGCCAAATGGCTGGCGCTTGCTGCGCAAAATCCCTGCACCAACCTCGACCCATACCTTTTAGACAACGCCACTCTCAATGCTCTGTTTGCAACAGTCTCCACTGGGTACGAAGGTGCTCTTATCGAAGGAAACCGCGGGCTTTTTGACGGTAAAGATGTTACTGGTACCTGCTCCACAGCAGAACTTGCCCGCGTCATCAACACTCCGGTAATCCTTGCAATGGACTGCACGAAAATGACGCGTACAGCTGCTGCAGTTCTTACCGGAATGCTTAACTTCGAAGAAGGCGTCCACATCGCCGGAGTAGTTCTCAACCGCACGGCAACAGACCGCCATCGTTCCATTCTGCGCCAGACAATTGAACACTACACAGACGTACCTGTACTCGGGTGTCTGCCAAAGATTAAGCATAACCCTATCCCGGAAAGGCATATGGGGCTTATCTCTAACGCAGAATATGAAGGGACGAACTCAGCCCTTGAGCAAGTGGCTGATATCATCGAAGAGCATCTTGATATAGAAAAAATGTGGAAAATCGCTTCTGCTGCGCCAAATATTTCTGAGCAACCCGATGTGTGGGATGTGACAGAAAAGATCGTTACAGGGGCAAATACGGAGTCAAAAATCGATACTCCGTGCGCAACCACAATGCCAAGCTGTCCAGAAGTTGAACCAACCACTGCACCTCGCATTGGCTACGTGCATGACGATGCACTGTGGTTCTACTACGACGAAAACCTGCAAGCTCTGCAACATGCTGGCGCACAACTCGTCCGTCTTTCAATAACGTCAGACAAGGATTGGCCACAAATTGATGCGCTGTACCTGGGCGGTGGATTCCCTGAAACTATGCACGAGGCAATCACTGCCAATAAAAAAATCTGCGAACACGTTCGTGCGCTCGCAGAAAATGAAATGCCAATCTACGCTGAATGCGGTGGTTTTATGTTCCTGTGCAAAGCCCTCGTTCAGGAATCAGCAACATCCCCGATGGCGGGTGTACTTCCTGTGCAGACAAAACTTTGCAAGCGCCCGCAAGGACTCGGATACATTGATGCAGAAGTAATTGAACCAAACCCTTATCATCCGCTCGGTTCCATAATACGTGGACACGAATTCCACTACTCCAAGTGCATCGTTGAAGACGAGCAGCCGACCTTTGGCTTCCGTATGTCAAAAGGATTTGGGATGGGAGAACGATTGGACGGCGTCATATACAAAAATGTTTTTGCATCCTACACCCACCTATTTGCTCTTGGTGAACCACACTGGGCTGTAAACTTTGTGCGAGCAGCACAAGAATACAAGTCCGGCAAGCCGGTATCAGCAGCTAAGTAGTCTGTAGAAAAGATTATTCCTGTGGCAGGTCTCCGATAGAAATGGGAGTGTTGTCCCTTGCCTCCGGTTACGCTTCTTCCTGCTTCAACATCAATTCAAAAGCTAGTTTTCTAACGTATCCTTTTCACCATCATACATTGCCACATATTTCTTGTAGCATTTAGTTACAGGTGATTCAGGATCAAGGATGTGCTCCAGCTTACCTAGATCTTTTGGGCGTGGAGGGATTTTAGGAAGAGCTTTCTTAAATACAGGCATGGTCAATTTATCCAGAGACTCTCTTCCCTGCATCAGTTCAACCTGAACAGTATCGAACATCTCTTTGCCAAGAAACGCATGTACACGCTCAAGTATCTCGTATGTCTGAGCCGAGAGTTCATACTGCGCCATGCTATCTTCAGCACCGATAATAATCGTACGATTTTTATGACCAAGCGGACGACCAAGCTCTGCCAGCTCTTCGCCCATAACCATATCCCAATTCTGCCATAACGGCACAAGTGGCATATGACGATCTCCGCCCTTCTCGTACAGAATTTTACTTAGCATTTTGCTTGTGCGATGTTCCATAACTCCTCTCAACTATAGCGTACTGCTTGCCTTTAGCACACATAACATACTCTTGCTTAAGACCAATGCCTAGTGCACCTGCTATCTTTATCGAGTTTTATCCCTAATATCCTATTATCATACAACAGAACAAACAAAAAAGATTTCCACCAGCTTACATTTCAAAGAAAGGGAGGTTCTTTCGACTATATTCGGAAAATAAATGATTACGGATAAAAATAATAAAACGAGACAACAACGACGGCATACAACCATTACACCCGCCTGTATTTGTTCTGTTTCTCAATTGAGATGAGCAGATCTTCACCCAACTGCTGAGCACTATGGTAAAAGCTGATAATCTGCATCATATCGCGCATGGAAATTCGTTGAATCATACCATCCGCACGGAGACTCTCGAGACGCTTGTCCGCACTGAACAGCGCTTGCTTTAGCTTACGGGTATCCGGAATAACATTACGTCCAATAGCACGCATTATATCCTGCGACTCTTTCACCACTTTGCGAATTTCTGCTTCCATAATGATACAGTATTCACTGTCATGCAGTTCGTGCACAACGTGGAGCATAGCGTGTAGATGCTCAACACTCTGAACTAATGTCTCAATTTTAATATCAAGCATGGCAGAGTCATCATCTACAAATAACCGCTCGTGTCGCAGATATCCGCGGAAGAGCTCCCGGTTGTGATGAATCTCGTCTTCCAAATCCACCAGCATCCCTTTGCAGGAATCACACTTGAGTGCCATGAAGGAGTTTACGATGATGTCGTACTTATCTGCGCAACGGGTAAATTGCTCCTGCAAACGCTCTTTAAGCTCTGCACTTGCATGATGCGGCCAGATAAGCAGGGCAACAATAAAAGTAGAGCAAACTCCAATAGCAATCTCTGCAACACGAAATAGACCATAATGAATGTAGTCACCGGAGGCTTGCGGAGCCAACATAACAATGGTGACGGTGATTGCGGCCATGGAAAAACGGTTTGTATACCGCTTAAGGTACACACACAACCCGACGGTTATGAGAAAACCAATAAGTCGCCCATGGTCTGTTGGAGGGAAAATATATAACGCTGCCATAGCCATTACTGCGCCAATGGCGGTGCCGACAAGACGATACCCGCACATCTGCAATGAGGCGGCAACGTGGCGCTGCATAACAATCACAGCACTGATAACAGCCCAGAACCCAAGATCCGGATCTGTTAATGATGCTAAAAAATATGACAGAAGTGCAGCAAGTGCGGTTTTGATTCCGTACTTAATATACTCTGTTCGCTGGCGCGAACCTAATAACAGCATTGGAAACGCTCCTGTTGAGCAGGCAGTCTGTGCGGATTTCTCGCAGCAAAGTCTGATCTGCAAGTTAAGTTATCCGTATTTTTTTGTGCCTGTACTTCGGGCAAGCAGTATAGCAAGCTGAGATCACATGCAAGATTTTTGTCCTAATCAAGCTCTGCAAAGAAAAAATAACATCAAAACATACTAATAACATTTAATAAAAATCGCCATCGCCACTTGTTTATAACATCAATTATCCTTGCAAAAAGCCCTTCATTCTTTGAAAACACAATACAAATAAATTGAATATCGTTTTATCGTTCTCCAAACCAACGACAACTCGTAAGGCGATGCTAATCATAGTCTAAACAGCGCAATACAATTCTCGCAAATTGTTTTCTACCAACGCTTTTAAGGAAATTACACTTATTGTTATTCTTGGTTGATTTACTTGACTACATCTGAAACCTTAGATAGAGCTGTATCAACTTTTCTTGATGCAGCTCAATCAAGACAGCCAAAAATAGCATAGGAATATTATATGTCGACCATTCTTCCTGTATTCAAAGCGCTGGCAGATGAAACCCGCTTAAGATTACTGCATGTTCTCAACAGGTACGAGCTCAGTGTAAACGAACTTGTTACCATTCTAGAGATGGGGCAGTCCCGCGTATCCCGCCATCTTAAAATCCTCACAGGGGCAGGACTTCTGACTTCCCGCCGTGACGGATTATGGGTTTTCTACAGTGCACCGACAGAAGGCGAAGGAAGAGAGTTTATCGACGCTGTTGCACCTTTTATCGACAACGACGAGACTCTTGATCCTGATATGGAAATGGCATCAACCATTATCGAAGAACGAGTTCGTAAAACGAAACAATTCTTCAATGCCATTGCCGAAGACTGGGATCAGCTCAATCGCGAAGTTATTGGTGACTTTGACTTACCCGGTGCTATTATTGAACGCATGCCGCGCTGCAAGGTTGCTGTAGACTTAGGCTGTGGTACAGGAACGCTGCTTGAGCGTATGCTTGAGCGTTCGCTTAAGATCATCGGCGTTGACGGTTCCCCACGCATGCTGGAGCTTGCAAAACGCAGACTGATTGAAGACGAAGACCGAATTTCTTTGCGCATAGGTGACCTTGAACACCTGCCGCTGCGTGATGGCGAAGCAGATTTCGCCACAATCAACATGGTACTGCACCACCTCTCCCACCCGGGAAAATCCCTGAAAGAAATCCGACGAGTTCTCCGTAAAGGCGGCCTGCTTGTGCTGGCTGACTTTGACAAACACGACAACGAAAAGATGCGCGTTGACTACGGTGACCGCTGGCTCGGTTTTGATATGACAAATTTAGCTCTGAAACTTACAGAAGCCGGTTTTGCACTACGTCAAAGCTCGCTGCACCCTGTACGTAACGGGCTGACAATTCATCTTATTGTAGCAGAAAATACACAATAAATTTCTTAGGAGAAATTGAAATGACAGACGCAAGCCGCGCTATTAAGCTCGACCTGAGCCTTGAGAATAAAGTTGCTGACATGTCTCTTGCTGACTTCGGTCACAAAGAAATGCAGCTTTCCGAACGTGAAATGCCAGGCCTCATGGAAACCATCGCAAAATACGGTGAATCCAAGCCACTGAAAGGTCTCAAAGTTATGGGTTCCCTGCACATGACCATTCAGACCGCAATGCTCATCAAAACCCTGCACGCTCTCGGCGCAGACATCCGTTGGGCTTCTTGTAACATTTTCTCCACTCAGGATCACGCAGCAGCAGCTATCGTTGATTCCGGCATGGCAAAAGTTTTCGCATGGAAAGGCGAAACTCTTGAAGAATACTGGTGGTGCACCGAGCAGGCACTCACATGGCCTGACGGTTCCGGTCCAGACCTCATCGTTGATGACGGTGGTGACGCAACTATGCTGATCCACAAAGGCGTAGAAGCAGAAAAAGACGATTCCATCGTTAAACGCGCATACGACAACAAAGAGTTCCAGATCGTAATGGATCGTATTGCTCTGTCCCTTCAGGAAAACCCTGGCAAATGGACTCGTATCGCTAAAAACATCAAAGGTGTTTCTGAAGAAACCACTACTGGTGTGCATCGCCTCTACCAGATGGAAAAAGAGAACAAGCTTCTCTTCCCTGCTATCAACGTTAACGACTCTGTTACCAAATCTAAATTCGACAACCTCTACGGTTGCCGCGAATCTCTTGCTGACGGTATCAAACGTGCTACCGACATCATGATGGCTGGTAAATCCGTTGTTATCCTCGGTTACGGTGATGTTGGTAAAGGTTGTGCTCAGTCCATGCGCGGCTTCGGCGCTCGTGTTGCTGTTACCGAAGTTGACCCTATCTGTGCACTTCAGGCTGCAATGGAAGGCTACGACGTTGTAACTCTCGATGACGTAGTTGAAACTGCAGACATCTTTGTGACCGCAACCGGTAACTTCAACGTTATCACTGGCGCTCACATGGAAAAAATGAAAGACGAAGCTATCGTATGTAACATCGGTCACTTCGATAACGAAATCGATATGGCATACCTCGAAGGCGGTAACGGCTGCACCGTTATGAACATCAAGCCTCAGGTAGACAAATGGACCCTTAACTCCGGTCGTTCCATCATCGTACTCGCAGAAGGCCGTCTTGTTAACCTCGGTTGCGCAACTGGTCACCCATCCTTCGTTATGTCCAACTCCTTCACCAACCAGGCACTTGCCCAGATCGAGCTTGCATCTAACGACTCCCTCGAGAACAAAGTTTACACTCTTCCTAAACACCTCGATGAAGAAGTTGCACGCCTCCACCTCGAGCGTCTTGGCGCAAAACTTACTAAGCTTACCGAAGCTCAGGCTGAGTACCTCGGCGTTGACCAGAACGGTCCTTTCAAAGCTGATCACTACCGCTACTAAGCCGGTATTGAATATAGAAATAAAAAAAGCCGCAGTAACTGCGGCTTTTTTTTGCCCGACCCTATACCTCCGGGGAGTATGCGGCGCTCTTATGTCTGCGACATTTGCCGCCGGCGGCCTAAAAAACTTTCTCAGTAGAAAGGTATTAGGAATATCCCATGACTTTTAACTGTGAATACCCTTAGTGATAACGTAGCATTTCGGCTTAGACTTCAATACATTTCATGTAATAAAAAACGGCTGTTCCTTTAAAAAAAACAGCCGTGCTATAGCCTACGGGTCACAATGAATTTGTTACGATATAAGAGCTATTTCATCACCTGTCTTAATCTCACCGCCCTTAAGGACTCGTGCAAAAATCCCCTCAGTTGGCATCACACAGAAACCAACAGCCTTATGAATTTCACATTTCGAATGACACTTCTTCCCAATCTGTGTCAGCTCAAGTAAGGTGGAACCAATGGAAAACTGTTGCCCTACGCGTAAAAAAGTAATTGGAAATCCGCTTACAAGTAAGTTTTCTGCAAAATCACCAGCTTTCAATGTAGGCAATTTATGGCGCATTTTATCCACGCTCTCAACAGCAAGCAAACTAACCTGTCTGCCACTGCCTGCATGCGCATCACCTTCGATTCCATGCTCTTCGATAAGTATTGCAGAATATACAGGCTTTTTCTGTTCGCCCTTTTTCTTGCTCACACAAATAGCTAAAACTTGTCCCATCTCAATACCCCGTTATTCTTAATCAGAATGGTATATTACATACTACATGTTATAATTAGAATACGCTAATACACTGTTGCATTACCACCATTCAAAACTAGAGTACATCTTGGCACCACAGGTCTTACCTAGCTTAATTCATAGAGCTTTTAAGCATAGAACAACAAGCCCTCTTTTGCATAAAATAAAAAAGGCCAATCTGGAAAACAGGTTAGCCTTCATGAAAATCATAACTTTTTTATTCAGAAATACATTCTACCGAGAGTATACATCAGAAATAAAATCTTGCAGCGCACCAGGGGTAATCTCATGACCGTTTGTGGTCATATCTTTAATTACCATCACAGAACCGCGCAGTGTAGAAGTCTGTGCCATGGTCAAACATATATTATGTGGCACCTGCGCCCGTTCCTGCAACAGATCAAGCTGCCAGCCGGAGTTATTTTCTGACCAACGGATAGTATAAGCATCCTCATCAACAAAATGAGTCATTAAAGAAGCGCGTAGGTCGTTCAAAGTAATACGGCTATTACCTCGTCCATGCAATGGAGTGTACACTCCTTCACTTTCCTGAATAAGAAGCGGCATAGTCAAAATCTTGCGTGGTGGATCATGCGAAATAACTTCTCGCAATGGGACCAGACGATGCACTTTGGCTTTCTGGGCCTGCTCATCAAACTGCTGACAAGAACCATCCTGCTCAGAAGTAACATCGGAAGAAGATAATTTCGAAACGGCACTCCACAAAGCTTCAGTGCGTTCCGTTAATGCTTGAAGCTCGGCAAGCACAGGGTCAGATGACGGGGTAGCGGCGCTCACATCGGCAAGCCCTAGCTGCTGCAAGCGCGACTCTATCACACTCATTTTTTTCAACATCTGTTCCTGTTTTAAAGAAAGATTCACCATGCTCGTAGCAAGACTACTCATCGCCTGCTTATAGTCATCAGGCAACACCACTTCTACAACTTCATTTTCTTCCTCAGGCTCCTCAAATGCCGGCGGAGAAATAAAGTCAAAAAGCTCGGCAAGACGCACGTGCGTTTCTTCGACTGAAAGACCGGAGCTAAATAAGTCGCGTATTATACGACATACCTCGAGAGCCTCTTCGGTAAACTGAATAGGCTTTCCCTTGCTTGCTACAGGGATGCAATCTGGAAATTTGCGTCTGTAACTTTTAACTGTTGTCTCAGAAACACCCAGAATTCGGGCGATTCGTTTGTGAGTCAAAGGCATCTGGCTCATGTTTTCCTCGCAACTTCAGTAGTATAACAGCATCGTAATCGATAAGTTATTTACCAAAAGAGTGCAACTATCCACCTTTAACAGAAGCAAATTACTATCTAGCGACATAGTTGCTTAATACAAATCAACAGCGTTCAGCACATATTACTGCCTACTAGCCTATTAATAAACAAGGTAATTACTGCAATCGGCAACAATCACTACTGCAAAAGTGAGCGTAGAAAAAAGGTCAGTTGACATTCTTATCTGTTACAATAAATAACGGGCTACCGTTACGCAGCCATTTGTCATTTTCTTTGCAAAAAGAACAACACCTGCTCGATCCTTAACGGTTCAGTCTTGGATACAATACGTACAGTATGGTACAATCTCGACTAGGCACACTCACGTTCTACATATCAAAGGTTACTGGGAGACCTTATGAAATTTACAAGATTTTTTGCTCTCGTTATCGCGATTGTTTGCTTCGCGGTTCCAGCAATAGCAGCGAAACAAGTGCAGCTCGCAGTTGTCACAAAGCCGGGGTCTGCACAGTACGTAGCAGCTGAAAAATTTGCTGAACTCATTAACAAGCGTTCAAACGGAGAATACACCATTAAGGTGTACCACTCCGGTTCACTTGGGAAAGAAACAGAAATCTTGCAGCAGGTTCAGCTTGGTGCAATTCAAATGGCAATTGTAACTCTTGGACCTTTCGACACATTTGTTCCAGAAATTAAGGCCGTAGCATTTCCATTTCTTTTTAAAGACTTCGAAACAGCAGATCGCGTTCTCGACGGCCCAGTGGGCAAAGAAGCACTCGACTCATTGAAGCAAGCCGGTTTTAAAGGCTTGCATTTCTCTGAAAACGGCTTCCGCAACCTTTCCAACAACCGTGGTCCTATCCACTCTGCAAGCGATGTAAAAGGGCTGAAGCTTCGCGTTATGCAGTCCACTTTCCACAAAGAATTGTGGCGCACCCTTGATGCAAACCCTACTCCAATGGGCTGGCCTATTTATTCAGAACTCCAGCAGGGCACCATTGATGGTCAGGAAAATCCGCTGTGGGTATTTGATGAGTACAAACTTTACGAAGTGCAAAAATACCTCGCGCTTACCGGACATGTATACTCTGTTCATATTGACATTGCCAATCTTCAGTGGTTCGAATCATTGCCAAAAGAAACTCAGGCAATGTTCTTAACCGCCATGCACGATGCTGCTGTTTTCCAGCGAAAAGTAAACCGCGAAAAAGAAGCACAGTACCTCGTTACCCTTAAAGAAAAAGGAATGATCATTGACGAACATCCCGATATCAATTCATTTCGCGAGAAAGTGAAGCCTATGAAGAACATGGACATGTACAAAGAGCCGAAAACCCGCGCTCTGCTAAACAAGCTTCTCGACGCCACAAAGTAATAAAAGAACGAAAGGCCGTGCACAGCACGGCCTCTCTTTTCATTAATACCCATTGCGCATAACGCGCAAAAAAAGAAAAAATAGTCTTTTTACTTACTCTAATAAACGGACTGTATCTATGCTCCGCACCATCGCCTCTGTTGTTATGGCTGTAAGTAATGGCCTGGATACTGCCTGCCGCTGGCTTTTATGTACATGCGGTATGGCTATGGCTATTGTCACCGCCGCACAGGTCTTCTTCCGCTACGTTCTCAACAACTCCCTGTTCTGGTCAGAAGAACTTGGACGCGTGCTACTTATTCAACTTACATTCTTTGGTGCAGCAGTTGCGCTTAAAGCCCATGCACACATAGGGCTGGACTTCATGATACGGAACCTCTCAGAGAAAGGACGCAAGTACCCAGCATTGCTCGTGCAGCTCCTTAGCTCTGTCTTTTTCTTTGTCATGATGTGGTACGGATTCCAGTTTGCCCTATTTCTTAAATTGCAATCCACTGCAACTCTAGGCATATCACGCATGATCCCGTTCCTTGCCATCCCTGTCAGCGGAGCAATTATGCTCATCCATTCCCTGTCATGTTTTTTCGAAATCTTAGAACTCACACCACAACCGGATTCATTCTCAGAAACTGTACATACAGGCTGCACAATGTCACACGATGAGGAGATATAACTAAATGACATTCCTCCTCTTCACCATGCTCATTCTTCTCTTCTGCCTGAACGTACCAATAGCTGTCGCCGTTGGACTCAGCGCTGTTATCGCTTTCATCATTGACGGTAATATGAACATGATCCTCATCACTCAGCGCCTCTACGCCGGAGCAGATTCTTTCCCACTCATGGCGGTACCGTTATTCATGATCGCAGGCCAACTTATGGGCGCTGGCGGAATATCCAGGCGTATTGTTAACTTTGCAGACTCCCTCGTAGGACACCTCTCAGGCGGACTTGCAGCCGTGTCCGTTGTATCTGCCATGTTCTTCGCCGGAATCTCGGGTTCTGCCGCAGCGGATACTGCAGCCGTGGGCGCAATCCTTATTCCGTCCATGGTACGACGCGGCTACACTCCTGCATTTTCCGGAGCAGTACAAGCTGCAGCAGGCTCAATTGGCGTTATCATTCCGCCATCAATCCCTATGATCATTTTCGGCGTGCTTACAGGGGCCTCAATCGGAAAACTATTTGCTGCAGGCATTCTTCCCGGCGTCCTCATGGGGCTTAGCCTTATCGGTGTCTGTGTCTGGAATGCAAAACGTACAGAAACAGAAGACAGCACAATCAAACGCACCTTCTCCATGACCTACGCTGGCAAAGCATTTTCATCAGCAATCTGGGCGCTCGGTGCGCCGTTCATCATAATTGGTGGTATCCTTGGTGGCGTATTCACAGCTACAGAGTCTGCCGCAGTAGCCGTTGTCTACGCCTTGTTCGTCGGCATGTTCATCCACAAAGAGATCACTCTGAAGGATCTACCGACCCTGTTCATCTCCGCCAGCATCACCTCAAGCGTCGTTATGTTTATCATCTGCGCTGCATCCATCTTCTCATGGTACATGGCGATTCAAGACATCCCTGCGACCATCGCGTCCTCAATTCTGTCCCTCACAGACAACAAAATTATCCTCCTGTTGCTCATCAACCTACTTCTTCTCATCGCAGGGACAATCTTAGAAACAACCGCCGCACTCATCCTTTTCGTTCCAGTACTCGTGCCTATGCTCCCGACACTCGGTATCGATCCAGTTCAGCTTGGCGCAATCGTCGTTGTTAACCTTGCGATCGGCATGCTCACCCCACCACTGGGCGTATGCACCATTGTCGCATGTTCTCTAGCGCGCACCCGTATAGGAACACTCGCTAAGGCAATTGTTCCTTTTCTCACCGTGCTGCTTCTTGACCTTCTGCTCATTACCTTCTGGGCTCCATTAACAACCTACCTTCCAAATTTATTCTTTAAATAAAAACAAGTTACCAAAGTTATCAACAGCGTGTGCATTACATGTAGATAACTTGTGCGCAAAATTATAAGGTTATGAACATTCTTAGGAACATTTTACGAACACAACCCTCGTACGAGACTTTTTTATTTTGTCTCTGACGGCGCTTGTCAGCGGGACTTTAAGAACCTGTTACACTGTCGCTATCTGTAATTTCCCGTTCCTCGAGAACAGCTACCGCTGTTGAAACAAGGTTCTTAAAAATCTCCAAAAACTATTATTATGCGAGAAACGCCCGTCAATTGATCTTTCACGCGGCTTAACACCATCGACTTAAAAATAAAAAAAGGGCTACCCCTTATATGAGGGATAGCCCTTTTCATTTCTTGAAAGGTAATGGAGCGTAGGTCGCGAGATTACGTAATTAACGTACCTACCTCGCGAGTAAAAGTTTTGGGAGAGTCCATGGCCGCCGGAGGCAAATCTGCCAAAGGCAACCTCACAAAAACTTATTTATACACAGCTCCAGAAGCAGCACTTTTTACCATACGGCTGTAGCGCTTGAGCAACGGAGAAGTGACCTCTTTTTCAAGAGGCTTCCAGCCATTTTTGCGCTCTTCAATGGTTGCTTCGTCTACAAGCAAGTTCAGTTTACGCTCTGGAATATTAATCTCAATCTGATCACCTTCTTCCACGAATGCAATCATGCCGCCATCTGCTGCTTCCGGAGAAACGTGACCGATTGCGGCCCCACGGGTACCACCGGAGAAACGACCATCTGTGATAAGCGCAACGTCTGCACCAAGACCGATACCGGCAATTGCAGCTGTTGGTGACAACATTTCGCGCATACCAGGACCGCCTTTTGGGCCTTCGTAGCGGATAATAACTGCATCATCTTTATTAATTTTCTGTCCCATGATGGCTTCGAATGCTTCTTCTTCAGAGTTGAACACACGTGCGTTTGCGGTGCGTACCATCATTTCTGGAGCTACGGCAGACTGTTTAACAACTGCGCCTTGAGGAGCAAGGGAACCGTAAAGGATCGCGATACCACCTTCTTCTGAATATGGTTCTTCGATTGGACGGATAACAGTCGGGTCACAGTTGGCAGCCTTCATTTCAGTAAGGTTTTCACCGAGGGTTTTACCTGTAACGGTCATTACGTCGAGATTAAGCGCATCTTTTTTACGCAGCTCGGAAAGAACAGCTGGGATACCACCTGCTCTGTGGAGATCCTGAATGTACTGATCACCTGCTGGAGAAAGCTTACAGAGGTTAGGTGTTTTTTTGCTGACCTTATCAAAAAGCTCGAGTGAAATATCGAGGTTCGCTTCACGGAACACAGCTGGTAAGTGCAGAACAGTATTAGTGGAACAACCAAGTGCCATGTCTGCAGCAATTGCGTTCGAAACAGAGGCTTCTGTCACAATGTCACGCGGACAAATGTTCTTTTCAAGCAGTTCCATAACCTTGAAACCAGCAGTTTTTGCGAGACGAACACGCGCAGCAGAAGTTGCTGGAGTAGTTCCGTTACCCGGCAGCGCAAGACCGATGGTTTCAGAAAGGCAGTTCATAGAGTTTGCGGTAAACATACCAGCACAAGAACCACAGCCCGGACATGCAGTCTCGGAAAGATCTTCCAGTTCTTCTTCTGTCATTTTACCGAGCTTCACCTGACCAACGCCTTCAAATACGTTGATAAGATCAGCACCACCGCCGCCTTTGGTTGTACCAGCTGCCATTGGTCCACCACTAACAAGAACGGACGGAATGTTCATACGCAGCATCGCCATAAGCATACCCGGAACGGATTTGTCACAGTTCGGGATAAATACAAGAGCGTCAAACGGATGCGCTGTCGCCATGATTTCAATAGAATCTGCGATAAGTTCGCGACTTGGAAGTGAGAAGCGCATGCCCTCGTGGTTCATGGCAAGCCCGTCACATACCGCGATAGCAGGAAACTCCATAGGAGTACCGCCAGCAGCACGGATGCCGGCTTTTACAGCATTTGCGATGGTATCCAGATGAATATGACCGGGAACCACCTCGTTGGCTGCGTTAACAACACCCACAAGCGGGCGGGAAATTTCTTCGCGTGTAAGCCCGAGAGCATACAGTAAGGAGCGATGCGGTGCTTTTTCAAGGCCGCCTGTCATTTTTTTACTACGCATAGTTAAGCTTCCTGTAGTGTTTCTGGTCAAATGAAATATTAGCTGCTGCAACAGTGCACAGCATTAGTTACGTACAGCAACCCAGCTACTGATACATCCGACACACATCGGAATAAGCACCAGTAATAATGCTTGGTCTACAGGCAGGAATTGGAGTTCCCAATGAAGCGGAGCAAAATTAAACGTATCTTTAAGGTTCCACCATGTTGCATATAAGCCAAGAATACCAAGCATACCACCAACACTGCCAAGCAGTGCCCCGCCAACAAGAAGGGGAGTTCGAATATACCAGTTTTTGGCACCCACCAGCTTGAGTATTTCTATTTCGTCTTGCCTGCTGATGAGCGATAGCTTCATGGTGTTTCCCACCGCAATGGAAAGAATAAGCACTAAGAAAACCAGAACCGGAACAGTTACCGAACTGGAAAATTTCTGCCATGCCCGACTAACTTCATCCTTCAGGCTGCTGGAACGAACCGTTTCAACCTCCGGCAGACGTTGCAGTTCAGCCAGAGTCGTATTCTTCCATCTGCTCAGGTCACCTGATCGATGCGCAAACTTAATCACTGCCGTATACGGCAAGGGACTGTTGTCTGCCAGAAGCAAGCCGGAATTCCCTTTCGGGAAGGTGGAGCTTAAGTCTTTCAGAGCTTCCTCCGGCGTGTAGGTAAGAACCTCCATCACGCCATCCATACCACGCAGAGTATCCCAGGCTGCTTTAACCTGCCTAGAAGAAGCATCTTCTTTCCAATACAGCTGGAAAGCAATTTCACCACGCGTTACCCGTAACTCGTTATCCAAATTCCCAACACCGAGCAGCATGAGCCCAGCAAGAAATGTGATGAACGTAACAGCAAGCAACGTCATCAACTGCGCCCAAGGGTGCAGAGCTACATCGCGAAAACCTTGTCCGACAAGCTTGAAGAATACAGACATTATGAGTGTACCTCCGCAATGCTATCGGAAAAAATCTCAGCCCCGCGCCAGTTGGCAGCAACAATTTTACCGTGCTCCAGTCTAAGCTGTCGCGCCTCAGGATGCATCCGCACAATATCGCTGCTGTGCGTTGCAAGCACAACGGTTGTTCCGTGCATGTGGAATTGTTTAAAAATACCTATCATGCGTGCTGCCAGTTCTTCATCGAGGTTACCTGTAGGTTCATCAGCAAGAAGAATCTTAGGATTCACCACAACAGAACGGGCAACAGCAACACGTTGCTGCTCACCACCGGAAAGTTCTCCACACATCATATTGATGCGTGACTCAAGCCCTAATCCGCGCACAACTGCGCGCACTCGCCTATCAATATGCACCTTACTGAAGCCTCGAACTTCAAGCGCCATAGCGATATTTTGATAAACGGTGCGGTACGGCAGAATCTTGAAATCCTGAAACACAACACTCACCTGCCTGCGCAGGTCGGGAATTTTTCGAGCGGGTAACGATTTTAAATTATACCCCGCTACCGTTGCACTACCACGCATAACCGGAAGTGACGCATACAACAGACGCAACAACGTAGTTTTACCGGCACCTGATGATCCTGTCAGAAAAAGAAACTCGCCCTTGTTCAATGAAAAAGTGCAATTTTTCAATGCCCAGTACGATCCGAAGTTATGCGATAAGTTTGTAACGGTAAGCAAAGCACTCCTGCCTTGTAAAAAGCTGATGAACAGTTGTTGTATACAATTATGTAAAAATCAACAAAATTAACACATGGACAGAGCAGAATACTAACTAGTGACGTTCTTTTCAAGGAATGACAACCTGCTAGAACAGTACTGAACACAAATTTACTTACCACGCAACGCTTGGCATTTCACACCTTACAAAACATGACGTATCTATTCAGGCTGTTACAGCCAGCCTAAATGTTTTGTTATTTTTTGTAAGCCGCCTGATGGCTTAACTCTCTGCAAACAAAAAAAGGCTGCCCTTTGAACAAAGGACAGCCTTATCTTTTTCATCGAACACGCCGTGAAACCGGCGTTACCTGTAGCTTGCATCGCAGTAAATGCGACACTGTGACTACTTATGCGCGATGCGGAGCAAGTTCAGCAAGGAAGTTAGGATCAACTTCGAAGCCGAGCTCGATAGCTTTGTCTACGTTTTCGATTGCAACATCAAAGTCGCCACGCTCAAGAGCTACAAGAGCGAGGTTGTTGTATGCTGGTGCAAAAGTAGGGTAGGAAGCAATAGCTTTTTTAGAAACTTTTTCACTATCATCAAGTTCGCCAAGCATGTAGTGCGCGGAAGCAATAGTAGCCTGAGCCTGAACAAAATCAGGATCCCAGCGAAGAGCTTTTTTAGCACACTTAATAGCTTCTTCTGCTTCACCCTGCTGGAGGTGAACAAATGCCATGTTTGCCCAAGGCACTGGGAACTTAGCACGGCACTGTGCTGCTTCTTTGTTGTACTGCATGCAACCTTCAAGGTCGTTACGCTGCATGCAGATACCGCCGAGCTGAATATAAGCTTCTGCAAAACGGCTGGAGTTACGGATACACTCGAGGAACGCAGCCTCTGCACCACTCCAGTCACGAGCGGAAAGAAGTGCTACACCAAGGTTGTAGTGATGGTTTGCACATTCCGGGTTCTCATCAATCTCTTTATGCAAAAATGCAATATATTCTTCGATACTTGCGAATTCTTTAGTCGTCATGATTAATATGCCCTTCTTCAATCAAGAGGTTGTAATACCAAACGCAGAAGTCGAAAATGCCGCGGTACTTCTCATCCTTATTGACAATGCCAACGGCTGTTTCTAATGCGCCGCGACCATAGTCGTTGGAATACTGGCCTCTGTGAGACTGGAGAAACTCGCGAACGAGCTGCTGTGTTGTGCGTTTGGAAAGGTCCATACGCAGTTCCATAGGATCGTTCGGTTTCGGAAACGGATCCCAGTTGTCATATCCGATACGGTCAATGAACTTACGACGTCGCGGAGACATCTGATCATACATAAACCGCTTTTGTTCTTCTTCTTCCGGCGTCAGTTCGTGATCAGCACCGGTTCGGTACATGCTCGCGGAAATACTCATTACGCACCTTTTTTCTTAGGTTCTTTAAGACCAAGATATTCTTCGTCATAGTTTGTAATAAGAGCCATAGACACAGGAACAAAAACACCAGGCAATTCTTTGTAATTAGACTTGATTGACTTGCACAGCTCGAGGCTAATTTTTGCAAGACGATCCTGAATAACGTCTAATGATACGGTAGGGTACGGTTTGCCCGGTTCAAATTTTGAAAGTCCACAAGTATGTGCTTTGCCACCAATATTTGTAGGAATACCGTACAAGCGACAAGTAATTGGACGAATGTCGTACATGGTACATTTATCTTCGCTGTTCAACAGTGGACAGCGAACACGTTCTTTAGCCATCGCTTCAAGCAGTTCGCGAGGCTCGGAGCCTTTCATAGAATCGCGGTACAACTGGCGCTTACGTTTGTAAATTTTACGGTCCACGGTGTTGGCAGCTTCTATGATATTAGAGCGCTCTTCACCGAACGGGTACCGTTCAAGAAATTTGTGATTTATGTACAACGCTTCAATCAGGCTTACATCAAACAATGCATGGCAACAGTCGCTGCAGCCGGAACCACAGTTAATACAGTCGCCGTGCATGTCGGCTACACGATTAAAAACGGAATCCACTTCAGCAACAAGTGCTTCGTATTGTGCAAAAAATTCAGAAAAATCCAATTTCATCAGAAAACTCCCTACCTCCCGTAGACCCGTTACGTGTCCCGATCCGGTAGCCTTTTTATACATCTATGATTGGAGCAATAAATTTCTAGGTAAGTATTAAAGCAGGTACTGGCAACCTTGTACCTGCCTGCAACAAATCATTAGTAACGAAATCCCCAACTGGCAAGGGAAGAACGGCAACGGAATAAAAAAATTTGCAGAGATGCGTTGAATACCAACGGTTGCAGAGGGAAGTAATTTTTTGCTCTATTAAATATCACTGAAAAGATTACAGCTTATTTTCTGGCAGATTAGCTGCCCCATATATGAAACCGGACAGCGAGTTTACCCGCTGTCCGGTTCAAAAATCAAAGTATGCGAAAAAACGCACGTGTTGAATTACATTTCTTCAACAACGATAGCGTCAGCTTCACAAACTTCAACACAGGATTCACAACCGAGACATTCGTCTGCGTTTACTGGCTCAGCTTTGCCGTCCTGCATTTCGAAAACTTCAACTGGACATACGTCTACGCATTCTGCGTCGCCAGTACATTTGTCTGTATCAACGGTAACATTGTAACCCATGGTAATCCTCCAGGTTTGATTTTGGTTCTCGATGAACCTGTAAATAAGCATCAACACCTAGTGACTAGGTTTGGTGCATTAGTCTCATCGAAATCTGCAATTAGCCCTGTCACGTCTTCAGTGTCAAGAGCTGAAAGGCATTATCTTCAAGCTTTGCATTTTTTTTTGCGTTTCTATCACACAGAAATCAATATTTCCAGTGATCATAGCATTATATATCCATACGTACTCGGTAGCCTTTTCCGTCTCTGCCAACAAAGAGAATCAACGAAGAATCCAACCTGTGTGTAAAGAAAGCCTGATATAAGGCCGTCATACTGGTTACTTTCTTTCCGCTAATGTTAACAAGCACGTCTCCTGCCCGTAATCCCAACCTTGCAGCAGGACTTCCCTGCCTTACGGACTCAACGACTAAATAGGTTTTTCCTTTCCGCAACGTCATACCCCAACGGCTTTGCATCTGCTTTGCTGCAAGCGCTTCAGAGTATGGCTTGGTACGCAGTTTAGTTGTAACAGGTTCACCATCACGCATATACGTGAGAGTTACGGATTCCCCTTTCGTCATATTCTTGAGTAACTGAACGTAGTGCCTATGATCTGTCACCAAGTTGTCATTTACTTCAATTATAGTGTCGCCAGACTTAATTCCGGCTTTTGCTGCTGGTGTTCCGTCGAACACCGCTGTCACAAGTAACCCTTTTGTGGATGGCAACCGCAGCCACGCAGCAGTATTTTCATCAAGATTCTGGCCAGAAAGGCCAAGCCACACCGGAACAATATGACCGGTCTCAAGCAATTCTGTTACAGCTCGTCGTGCCTTATCGATAGGAATGGAAAAACCAATGTTTGCAGCCTGACGCAGCATGGCGGTATTAATTCCCACCAGTTCCCCAGCAAGGTTAATTAGCGGCCCTCCGCTGTTCCCCGGGTTGATAGCAGCGTCAATCTGGATAAGGTCAGTAATCGTCGCGTTATTTGTTTTGATTGAACGATCCAGCGCAGAAACAACTCCGGTCGTCACAGTATGGCTGAATCCAAGCGGGTTGCCGATAGCGATTACCGTTTCGCCCGGCATAAGGTCTTCTGACTGTGCCATAGGCAGCGCCGGCAAATCTGAAGCATTATCAAGTTTCAGAACAGCAAGATCAAAATCCGGATCTGAACCGATCAGCGTTGCAGTAAATGTACGTCCATCAAGCAAGGTAACATTAATCTGCGCTGCGCCTTGGATAACATGGGCGTTTGTCAGCACAATAGCTTTTTTGGAATCAATAATAACGCCAGACCCAAGAGTTTGTTCTTTAACTTTGCGACGTCCCTGTCCGCGCTGAAAGAACTCATCAAACAGCGGATTACGCGGTAGTAACTGTGCAAAAGGGTTGACCGCACGTTCAACAATCCTGTCTGTGCTGATACTTACAACCGCAGGTGCGGCTTTTTGTACAGCCATAACCACAGGGGTTATGCGGACACTCCCTTCATTTTTTAATTTTGTATAATTATTCTCGGCAAATGCCACACTCGAACTAAGCATGACGATAAGGAATATTGCGAAGATTCTACGCATCAGATACCTTTATCCTGTTCTTGGTGGTTAATTATAGACTGGCATTCAGATAACACAGACTGTAAAGACGTCTGAATAAAAAAGCTATAGTCACCAGACTCAAAGTCAACACGACTACCTTTTCCGGCTTATCATTTTTATAACTTAGGAGAGATCATGACATCTTCTTTTCCGCATCGCGATTCCAAGGTTGAACAAGTTTCCACCTACGAAAACACCGCAGAAAACGAAACCCTACTACGCGATCTTCTTCAAAAAATCGAGCCGGTCTCTGACTCGCTGTGCCAAGCAGCGACCCACCGACTAGACAACCTGACAAAGCCCATCGGCAGCCTTGGCAAGTTGGAAGAGCTGGCCGTACGTATGTGCTGCATTCAAAATAAAACACTGGGAATCGCCGCAGACCCGCTAAGAATCTACGCTATAGCAGGCGATCACGGTGTGAACGAAGAAGGCGTCTCCGTCTTCACTCAGGACGTCACACGCCAAATGGTACAAAATTTCTGTGACGGTGGTGCAGGGATCAATGTACTTGCGAATACTGCCGGTGCAGAGCTCTGTGTCGTGGATCTTGCCTCCAAAGGAGACTGCTATCCGGAACACGACTCCCTTATCCAGTGTAAAATTGCACAAGGAACACAGAATATTTCTAAAGCACCTGCTATGAGTCGTGAAATGTGCCTGCGGGCACTGCTAATCGGTGCCGAGCTTGCTGACAAAGCACTTAAAGAGGGCTGCCCCTCCATCGGAACCGGAGAAATGGGCGTCTCAAACACCACGCCATCAACAGCACTCTACTGCGCATACCTTGGACTTCAGCCACAAGACATTACAGGTGCCGGCGGGGGGCTCGATTCTAAGGGCATCACACGCAAAACCAGCGTCATTGAACGCGCCCTCTCACTCCATTCAGCTACAATTAAGACCGGTGATCCTATCGATATCCTCGCAACTCTCGGCGGATATGAAATTGCAGCCCTCGCAGGACTCATCCTCGGTGGTGCAGCGAACAACCAGCTTGTACTGCTCGACGGATTCATTGCAACAGCAGCATATACAGCAGCATGGAAACTCTGCCCGACAGTAAAAGATTACGCGTTCTTTTCTCACGCATCAGCAGAAGCCGGACACAAACAGATTCTCACCAAGCTTGATATCGACCCGCTCCACGACCTCGGGCTACGCCTCGGCGAAGGCAGCGGCGTACCTCTCGCTCTGTTCCTTATGCGCTGCGCCTGCAACACATACAACCAAATGACCACCTACAGTGACACTGACGTTGAACCACCTGACAATTTATAGAACGGGAGTCTCGGACATCGAAGAAAAACTGTATAGACAGACTTCGTACGTCCTCGCAGCAACCCCTTTTACCCCCAACTACCCACTTTGCCTAAGCTTGTGTGCATCCCCAAATAGCTACCAACTAAAAACAGCTCTGAAAATTAGCTTCAGAGCTGTTTTTTATCTGTCCAGACTAGGAAGGAATAAACTTCACCCACAGCTTGCGGTTCCGCGCTCCATCAAATTCACAAAAATAGATTGCCTGCCATGTTCCAAGTTGAACACGACCATTTTCGACGATGAGCATCTGATCAGGGCCGAACATGCTTGCTTTAATATGAGCATCGCTATTGCCCTCCATATGCTTGTAATCACCATTATATGGCACGATATGGCGCATGTTCACTGTAATATCACGGGCAACGTCAGGGTCGGCACCCTCATTAACTGTGACTGCCCCTGTTGTATGCGGGCAAAAAAGCAGCAGCATGCCGTCTTCCCAGTTATTTTCGCTGACAAGCGTCTGTACTCTGGACGTAATATCAATGAGTTCTTCACGGGTTGATGTACGGATTTCTAGCTTTTCCATGATTTCCTCGTAAGGTTATAAGCAATTGAATGTATAGCAGGAAATGTAGCATGAAAGTGTGATATCTGCCATTTGCTGCGAATAGTTGAGGAGTTGGGTTTTTTCCAATACAACAGACAATCCTTTTGACGAAACTTACCGCTTAAGCGGACACAATATTGTTTGATCTGTTGCTGTTATCGAATATTTTTTAGACAGCACCAATTAGGAATTATGCCAAGGAGTATCTATGCCTGTTGTAATGGGCACTGCCGGACATATTGATCATGGTAAAACCACGCTTGTAAAAACTCTCACCGGAATCGACTGCGACCGTTTAGAAGAAGAAAAAAAGCGCGGGATAACCATAGAATTAGGGTTTGCGTTCTTCGACCTGCCGGACGGCAGCAAGATGGGAATTGTAGACGTTCCTGGGCACGAAAAATTTGTTAAGAACATGGTTGCAGGTGCATCCGGCATCGACTTTGTAATGCTGGTTATTGCCGCGGATGAAGGTGTAATGCCGCAGACCCGCGAACACCTAGAAATCTGTTCACTCCTTGGCATTCCAACAGGATTCGTGGCGCTGACCAAAACAGATATGGTTGATGAGGAATGGCTTGAACTGGTACAGGAAGACGTAAAAGCATTCCTGCAAGGTTCTTTCCTTGAAGACGCACCGATATTTCCAGTATCTTCACATACAGGTGAAGGCCTTGAAACCATCCGTGACCACATCACCAAGCTGGAGAAAGAACTTACGCCACAACGTCGCTCTGACCTGTTCCGTATGCCGGTAGACAGATCCTTTACCATGCGCGGACACGGAACCGTTGTAACAGGCACCATGGTTTCCGGCTCCCTCAATATCGGTGACGAGGTGCGCTTCTACCCGCATGATCTTCTTGGCAAAGTACGCGGCCTGCAAAGTCATGGCAGTGCTGTTGAAACTGCACCAGCTGGCAAGCGTACCGCGATCAACATCGCCGGTGTTGAAGTGGCAGACGTGCACAGAGGTGATGTTCTCGCACGCCCTGACTCTCTGTTCCCTTCTGACACATGGCACGTTGAACTTACTTGCCTGTCTTCATCTCCGTCACCGCTTAAAAACCGTACAGAAATCCACTTCCACCACGGTGCTCGCGATGTTCTTGCCCGTTTGTATTTTCCTGACCGCGATAAGCTCATGCCCGGTGAAACCGCAATTTGTGAAGTCCGCTTCCCGGAACCGATGGTCGGCGTGGCAAACGACCGCTGCGTTATCCGTTCGTTCTCCCCGTTGCGTACTGTAGCTGGTGGCAAACTGCTGCATCCGGAAGCAGAACGTCTGCGTAAAAAGAATCCGCACTACGAAGTAATTTGGAACAGTCTACAGGAGCTTCCAAAAGCAGAGCCAGAAGACAGAGTGCGCCTGCACCTCGCAATGGCCGCTGAAAAAGGGCTTTCCTTTGCCCGCCTGTGCATCTTTACTGATATCGAAACCAAGAAGCTTGAAAAAATCCTCAACCTCTTTGGTGGAAAGCAGGAAGCACTTTGTTTCGACAAGGAAGAACGCCAGTACATTGCTGGCAACGTTCTTAATGAACTGTCCGAAAGCTGTCTCGACTTCATGGCAACGTTCCACAAAAACGAGCCAATGAAAGCCGGCCTTTCCCGAGGAATGCTTGCATCCGGCTGGGGTAAACAGCTGTCACCAAAGCTCGTGCACTTCCTTGTCGAACGCCTTATCAAAGCAAAATCTATCGTAATTGATGGTGATGTGCTGCGCCTGCCAACTCATAAAGTCTCCATGGCGGCAGATCAGGAAGGCTTACGCAAAACAATCCTTGAAGCTTACGAGAAAGGCGGTATCACCCCGCCAAATCTCAAAGAAGTCCTTGAACCTCTCGAAGTGGAAGTAAAAGAAGCAGTACCAGTACTTAAACTCATGGAAGAGAATGGGGAAATGGTAAAAGTAAAGGACACCCTTTACTACCACGCACCTGCGCTCGAAAAAGTTAAAGATATGGTGCGTGAATACCTTTCAAATCATGATGACATGGGACCTGCAGAGTTGCGTGACCTCACAGGGCTTTCACGAAAGTATGCAATTCCGCTGCTTGAATATTTTGACCGCGTACGCCTGACAATGCGTATCGGTGATAAGCGACAGCTTCGCGGTACAGGCGGAGCCTAGCACCAGTCCCCTTAAGCTTGCTTATTCAACGGCGTGTTCCAAATGGAACGCGCCGTTTTTTACTATCAATATCTAAAAAGCTAAGCTCTGCCTACCAAGCAATGGGGACACGAACCTTTTGCTTAGCCTTATTGGTAAAGAGCAAATAGCCATGCTCCTTACCGTACAAGTAAATATCGCGAGTGATACGTACATCCGCTTCGCAGTAAGTGGCAATCTCTTCTACTTTTCCTTCCTTCCACCACTTGAGCGCTTGCAGACCATCTGCAGACTTTGGCGCATTAAGCGTTGCCGAACCAAGATTGTCGAGCGACACACGATAATTCAATCTCTTACGAATTTCATCGAGTAAATCTAGCGTAGGCAACGACTTCAAATTGTAGTCGGCGTAAGCGGAAAGCACCTTGTAGTCAAAACGGATAATGTTGAACCCAATAATGCAATCAAACTCTTTAAGGTGTTCAAGCAGGTCCGGCATATCTTCTTCCATGTATCGGATAAACTTGTCTTCTTTGGAATCATAAAGCACCGCTACGGAAACTCGCATACGATCAGCACGATGCCAGCCCCCCACTTCCTGTGCGGAAAGCTGCGTTTCAATGTCGAGTACGGCATAGCGCTTTGGAGTATCAATAAATTGCACAGTTGAAGAGTCAGTATCAGTCAACACTGGAGTTATTGTCTGTCCGGCTTCAGCCTTAAGAACTTTTGGCTTGATGCGTGCCGGAGTTGTCATCGGTTGCGGAAGCTGCTCCACTTCAAAAACTTCATCTTCCGGCGGAGTAAATTCTCCCTTTGCCATTTCCTCAAGAAGGAAGATGCTACCGACCTTGTCGATAGGGCGATTACCAGAACCACATTTTGGCGAGTGCACACAACTTGGACAGCCAAGCTCACAGCCGCAATCACGAACCGTGGCGAGAGTACGTTCAAAAATTTCCTGCGCCATCGTGAAGGCATGGCGCGTTAAACCTGCACCCCCTTCCATCCCGTCATAGACAAAAACTGCGGGCTTACCGACTTGTGCATGCATAGGAGTAGATATGCCGCCAAGGTCATTACGATCTGTCAGCACAAGAATCGGCAAAATACCTATCATCGCATGTTCAAGGGCGTGGATGGAGCCCATGAAGTGCAAAAACTCATCTTCAACTTTGCGTTGTACGCCAAGAGGAACTTCAAACCAAATGCCCTCAGTTTCAAAGACCAGCGGTGGAAGTTCAAGAGGAGTAATACCCAGCAGCTTACCACCTTGAACACTTCGTTTTTCAAAGCCACTGATAATTTCGGTAACACGAAGCTTACCGAAACAAAGACGCGATCCCCACACGACAGTCTGGTCGATAACTTCCAAGATCTCTGTACTCTTATTACAGCGAGTACGCGTGTAGTAGTTCACACGACCTTTTTTTGCTTTGGCTGTGCGGGTTCCGAAATCCAGCTCAGTTATCGACCATGTCTGCCCTTTATGCAGATATACTGCACCGGGATGCGTTTCCTTGAACGCTTTCACGCCGTCAACACTGCCTATAACTGTGCCGTCTTCTGATTCAATATGAAAATTGTTCCCCGCACCGCGAAGATCAACATGCCGATGTGGCCGTTTTTTCGCTGCAAAAATGGTTGTACCTTCTGCATCGCGGAGCAAAAGGCCGCACTGTTCCAATTCATGCACAGCTGCTATAACTTCCTGCTCCTGCATCCATTCTTCAGAAGTACGCAACGTGAGTTCCGCTGCAGCACACTCAAGGTGGCGTTTCAAGATCACAGGGTTATGCGGGTTCAGTACAGCCGACTCAGGAGGACGAGTAAAAAACTCTTTTGGGTGACGCATAAAATACTGATCGAGAGCATCCTCGCCAGCCACAAGCACCACAGCGGATTCCTGTTTTTTACGTCCCACGCGACCACCGCGCTGCATCGTGGACATAATAGAACCGGGATAACCTACAAGAATACACAAATCGAGCGCACCAATGTCGATACCAAGCTCCAAGGCACTGGTTGAGATAACAGCAAGCAATTCTCCACTCGCCATTTTTTGCTCAATTTCCCGCCGCTCCTCAGGAAGAAAGCCGGCGCGATACGCGGAAATTTTATCTTTAAAGGCACCGGACTTTTGCCCTGCCCACATACTGATAAGTTCAGTCATCTTACGTGACTGCGTGTATACAATGGTACGCATATTCCGCATCAAAGCAGATTTAAGCAGAGAAATAGCCGTGGAAGAAGGACTCTGATGCGGGTCCATAAAAACAAAGTTGCGCTTACCCTGCGGGGCGCCGCTCTCCGTTATTACCGTTGGAGCAATTCCGGTCAGGTTCTCACACAGCTCAGCAGGGTTTCCCACCGTCGCAGAACAAAAGATAAAGGTCGGAGTTATTCCGTATTGTTTACATACTCGGAGTAATCTGCGGAAAAGCTGCGCCATGTGTGAGCCCATAACGCCTCGATACGTATGAACTTCATCCACAACAATAAACTGGAGAGATGCAAGAAACTCTATCCACTGTTCATGATAAGGAAGAATAGAAAGATGCAGCATTTCCGGATTCGTCATCAAAACAGTAGGCGGTTTTGTTCGAATCTTTTTACGGAAATGAGGCGTGGTGTCACCATCATAAATTGCGGCGTCCGGACGTGCCTCTTTCGGCCAATGCGCCGTTAGCGACTGAAACGACTTTAGCTGATCCTGTGCCAGCGCCTTCAAAGGAAATAAGTAAAGCCCGCGCGCATCAGGGTCTTGTAAAAAACGCTCGATGACAGGCAGGTTATAAACAAGGCTTTTACCACTTGCTGTGGGAGTAGCCACAACAACATGTCTGCCTGCTCTAATATGATCTGTGGCAAGTGTCTGGTGTGCATACAACTGCGTGATGCCCTGCATAGCAAGCATATCTTTTATCGCCTGCACCCACGGACGACGATTCTCTGCGTACAGTGCATCTGTATCAGGCAATGCCTTATGATAGACTACCTGATCGCCAAGACGCGCCGAGTTCCGTAATGCATCGACGTATTCCGCTACTATATCCTTATCCTCTTTCATACGCCGAACATGCTGTGCGCCATCTTGAAAGTCAATCTACAACCTGCAGAACTGATCAAAAAAACAGTCAAACTATCTTTCAACATATTTCAAAAATTAAAAAATACTGTAAAAGTTTGATTTTCTGACTAATTTTTCATTTTTCAAACATATAAGACAACGCTTGCAAAGCCAGAGTATTTCTTTTAGGAACTACGCAAAAGAAAGCAATCATCGGGAGAGAGTGATTATGAGACTTAGGCATTTATTGCTGCTGCTTTCCGCAGTAGGTATTCTTTTTATTACAGCACCTGCATTCGCTGCTGACTCAAGTAAAGGCGCTGCAAACTCACAACTTTTTGGATTCTGGACACTTGTTCCGCCGCTGGTAGCAATTATCCTTGCATTTATCAGCCGTAACGTTGTGCTGTCCTTGTTCCTTGGTGTATTCTCCGGCGCAATGATGCTGGAAACAACCGGCTTTGATTTTTATCATGGTGTGATTGGTTCTTTCCACCGTGTTTCCAACGAAATCCTCGGGTCACTGGCTGACTCATGGAACGCTGGTATCGTACTCCAGTGTCTTGCAATCGGTGGCCTTATTGCAGTTGTATCCAAAATGGGTGGTACTCTTGCAGTAGCAGAAGCGCTTGCGAAAAAAGCAAAAGGCCCACGTAGCGCCCAGTTCTTCACTTGGCTCATGGGTCTGGTTATCTTCTTCGATGACTACGCAAACTCACTTACCGTTGGTCCTATCATGCGTCCGGTAACTGACCGCATGCGTATTTCCCGCGAGAAACTGGCATTCATCATTGATGCTACCGCAGCGCCTATCGCTGGTATCGCACTTATTTCCACATGGGTTGCATACGAAGTAGGTCTTATCAAAGACGGTTTCGAGCAGATTGGTATCCAAATGAACGCATACGGCGCATTTGTTGAGACCATCCCATACCGTTTCTACAATATCTTTATTCTGTTCTTCGTACTCGCCGGCATCATGATGCTCCGCGAATTCGGCCCAATGCTGAAAGCAGAAGAACGCGCACGCAAGTACGGCAAAGTACTTGGCGATGAAGCTACTCCAATGGCTTCTGAAGAAACAACTCAACTCGAGCCTGGTCCTCACGTTGTTCCTTCCATCTGGAATGCAATTATCCCAATCGGTACCCTTATCGTTGCAGCTTTCCTTGGCTTCTACTTCAACGGCCTTGGTGCTATTGATAACGCAGAACTGCTCGCTCAAATCCACGAAGCTCCATTAAGCTTCACCGCAATCCGCGAATGCTTTGGTGCGTCCGACGCTTCCGTTGTACTGTTCCAGGCAGCATTGCTTGCCGGTATCGTTGCAATGGGCATGGGTATCTTCAAAAAAATCTTCAGCATCGAAGAAGCAGTTACAACATGGGTTCTTGGTATTAAATCCATGAACATCACCGCAGTTATCCTGCTTCTCGCATGGTCCCTTTCTGGTATCATTAAAGAACTCGGTACTGCGCTGTGGCTAGTAAGCGTGCTGTCTGACACACTGCCAGCATTCCTGCTGCCATCTATCATCTTCATTCTTGGTTCTGTCATTTCTTTTGCAACAGGAACCTCTTACGGCACAATGGGTATCCTCATGCCACTGGCAATCCCACTTGCATGGGCTATCAACCCCGATCAGTCCTACCTGCTCCTCAACGTAGGTTCAGTTCTTACTGGTGCTATCTTCGGTGACCACTGCTCACCTATCTCAGATACCACTATCCTGTCCTCCATGGGTTCCGCGTGTGACCATATCGACCACGTTCGTACCCAGCTGATCTACGCAATTGCTGTAGGTGCTGTATCCATCCTCTTCGGCTTCCTGCCAGCAGGTCTCGGACTCTCCCCGATGATTACCCTGCCAGTAGGTCTTGCCGCAGTAGTTGGCATGCTCTACCTCTTCGGAAAACGACTGCCAGATGCAAGCTAAAAGCTTGTTCAAAAAGAATAAAAAAAGCTCTCAGCGATTGCTGAGGGCTTTTTTTTGTGCACCTAAAACCGGCCTTCGGCGAGTCTACGACGTTTGCCTCCGGCGGCTAAAGAACCTCTTGCAAGAGGTTCTTTAGAATCTCCAGAAACCTTTAAGGGCGGAAAACTCCCGTTACTTATGACCTTGGTAGCCGCAAGGGAACTACCTTTCACAATCTTATCAACGACACATTCTTAAGCATTTAAAAGGGCTGCTTTTGTTACTTGGACAGCCCTTTTTTATTCCAGCAAAAAATTATAGCACAAGGTTCTTAGGCCGCAGGGGCAAAGCACTCTCTAAAACTTTACACGATGGATTGCTTGGAATCTACGATCCACAGCACGATAATATTTAACGGCAGGCTTTCCGAACATAATAGAGTATGCAGCGTTATGATCCTCCGGAATACCAAGAATCTCTTTGTACTCAGGTACAAAATGTGTGAAAGCCTGCATGGCAAACCCACACCATAAGCTACCGAGTCCTGCATTCGTTGCAGCTAAATCAAAATGCGTAAGCGCAATACCAACATCGATCATTGGTGAAGAGCCAGTTGTCGGTGAAGACACAACAAGCATATGCGGAGCTTTTCTAAAGACAATATCAAAGCCTTCTGCATAGGCTCGACTAAGTGCACGGAAGTGTGACATCTCTTCTGGAACCCGATGGTCTGCCACAGCTTCTGCAACAAGCTTGTATGTATGCTTTGAAATTTTCCGCATTACGTCCAAGTCATCCACAACGGAGAATTGAAGCTGCATGGCATTCTTCGCAGTTGGCGCATTAGCAGAAAGAGTAATGAGTCTGTCGATGAGGTCTTTCTCAACATTTTCCTGCTTAAACCGGCGAACAGAACGGCGACCTTTCATGAGGGTCTCGAGCTGATGATCTGAAGGCATGTTTCCTTTAAGCGGAAGACAGTCCTCAGGAGTAACATTTAATATAGACACAGCAGCTGTTGGGCATACCGCAAGACAATGCATACATTTAAGACAACGGTCTTCACGTGAGGGAGCGATGGCTGGCACTCCACTCTCAAAGCGAATAATTGATGCCGGACAGTCTGTTACACACTGGTTGCACTGAACACACTTCTCGTTATCAACAATAAAGTTTAACATATTTTCTCCTTACCCCCCTTTATCAGGGGTAACGCCTCTATAACGAAATCAAAAATTTAGATTACATCTACTGATAATCATTGAAATAACTTACGTTCTATCCGCGCACAATACTGTAAAAATGATTGAGCATAAAGAACGATATTTTTGAACGTTATTATTTTAGAAAAAAAACACGTAATTTTAACGCAATGAAGCTTACATCGCAGACTGCAGTCACATTGCAGCAAAACTGTCACAGAACTGTCACATAAGAAGTCTATCAAGAGCACGGCTCGAGAAGCAGGCAAGGGTGTCTGAGCAGTTCGGGTCGATCACCTAGATATACGTTATGGAGCATGTATGCCTAACATGACTTACTCTCCAGAAGTGACGCACGAAGCGTCTTCTGTGACAGACTCTGAAAAGCTTAATCTTAAAGCCATTGGCCGTTGGGTTGCCGTTGCGGCCCTTGTATACTGTATGCTGCTTGCCGTTGGCATGATTGGTGCCGGCTTTAAAACTGCTACAGCAGGCCAAGCAAAATCATTATTTGCTTTCGCATCCAATCCGTTCCTCGGACTTATTATCGGTACTGTATGTACCGCACTTATTCAGTCTTCAAGTACAGTTACCTCTATTATCGTTGGGCTTGTTGCCGGTGGTCTTCCGGTATCATTAGCAATTCCGATGGTAATGGGGGCAAATATTGGTACTACAATTACAAATACTATCGTCAGCGCTGGCCACATGCGTTGCAGCACTGAATTTAAGCGCGCTTTTT